>NZ_JAPCIZ010000014.1:0-81380 GCF_027707725.1 Aeromonas sp. QDB25
ACAAGATCAAAGTGATAAAGCGCATGGCATATGGATTTAGGGACTCAGAATACTTTTTTCTGAAAATCAAGGCGGCCTTCCCCGGAAAGCCGCGATGAACCTGAAAAAAGGCCGAAATCATATGAAAACGCTACATGTGATCCCCATGGTACGAAGAAATGGACTCACACTGGTATTGTTGGGCATGGTGATAACCATTGCTATGATTTTTATACTTTTTTTTCTTCGTGAACAACTACTAATCCCCGCCATTTCCCTCCTCCTCGCGGGCCTGATGACAATTCTTGTCGGGGTTTGGAAACTGGGTGAGCCTCATTTTAGTCTCTCTTTGTGTCAGGACTGCCTGCAATACCATCACAAGTACGGCGGCTGGATCCTGAAATGGAGAAATATTCAGCGAATTGACCAACCACGTATCCATTTGGGGTGGGATCTGGTGGAGCTGCCCTACATCGGTTTGAAAATAAAGGATTACGACGCATTTTTGACGCTGATCACACCCCGGCTCGCCGTCCGTCTGCTGACCGAGCAGCGCGCCGTGCTGATGCAGGCCATGCGAAGCGAGCGCTCCGACTGCCCGACCGGAGGGTGCGGCAGTGGGCTCCAGGGAGAGGGACTGCTGGAGGAGAGCCGCTTCTGCTCACCCGCCGGCCAGCGCTATGAGGGGGTGATCGCCATGCTCGGCAACCGGATGGCACGGCTGCGTGACCTGCTGGGGTACGATCTGCTGGTGCCCGACAACAGCCTGGACAGATCCCCGGAAGATTTCGTCCATCTGCTCCAGCAATACCAGCGCGAGTCGAATCTAATCCAGATCAATTAAACGCCGGATTGCGCTTGCCAAGCCCGGTGACTCTTCATAAGGTCACTGGCTTGTTACAGCCAGAACACCCCCTAAAACCGCTATGAAGTACATCGAAGAGTTCTATCTGTTCGTCAAGGTGGTGCAAGAGGGCGGTTTCTCCCACGCCGCCGCTGCGCTGGGCATGCCGACCGGCACCATCAGTCGACGTATCTCCCAACTGGAAGAGCAGCTCGGATGCAGCCTGCTGCACAGATCCACCCGCAAGCTGCGTCTCACGGACGAAGGGCTGCGCTATTACGAGCGCCTCTGTACCCCCCTGGCAGAGATAGAGCAGGCCACCGGCGAAATTCGGGGTGAGGAGACGGACATCAGCGGCCTCATCCGCCTCGCGGCCCCCATCGCCCTCTCCAACACCATCCTGGTCGACATGCTGGTGGACTTCGGCCTGCGCTATCCCGGGGTACAATTCGACATCCGCCAGTCCAACGACCATGCCCTCCAGGCGGATCAGGACAGGGACCTGGTCTTTTTCAACGGCGAGCTTCCCCAGACCCTGCCCAACGCCCTCTGTCTGGGTCACATCCAGTACGGTCTGTTCGCCTCCCCCCTCTATCTGGAGAAGATGGGTGTGCCCTCCCACCCGACCCAGCTGGAAGAGCACGATCTCATCTACTGCTGGCCCCACCAGCACTGGCAACTGAGCGGGCGGGACGAACAGACGGTCTGCATCAAGCGCACACCCCGCCTTTGCATCGACCAGACCCAGGCCGCCGTGCGGGCAGCCCAACGCCACCTCGGCATCGTCAACGCCCCGCAGCACTATGTGCACCCCTTCCTGCAAGATGGTCAGCTCGTCCCCGTCCTGCCGGACTGGCAGTCGGGAAAACGTCCCTTCTACATGCTCCATTGCCAGCCCCGGTTCACCCCGTTGCGTGTTAAGATGTTCGCCGATTTCGTCGAGAAACATTCCGAGCGCTATCGCACCCGTCAGCAGAACGATCAATTTTCACCGGCGCAGCCGCTGCCCGTTGCATCTGACGGCTGATGACCCACACTTAGCGCAATCCTCGTTGCACAGGTCGGCTAACACTATGAATGTATTGATATGTGATGACTCCGGGTTCGCGCGCAAACAGCTGGTGCGCGCCCTGCCCGCCGATTGGGGTGTCACCTTGCACCAGGCCGCGGACGGACTGGAAGGGGTCGAGCAGATCCTGATGGGGCACGGGGACCTGATCTTTCTCGATCTCACCATGCCGGAGATGGACGGATATGGCGTGCTCGAGACCCTCAAGCGAGAAGGGGTGCGCAGCAAGGTGATCGTGGTCTCCGGCGACATCCAGCCGGAAGCCCATGAGCGTGTCATGGCCCTTGGCGCCCTCGATTTCATCAAGAAGCCGGCCTCCCCGGACACCCTCCTTGCCTTGCTCAAGCGCCACGGACTGTGGCAATCGGCCACCCAGGTGACGGCCATCCAGCCCCAGCCCGTCGCCAGCCACCAGGCTGCCCAGAGCAGCATCCAGTTCACCCCCGAGCTGCGGGATGTCTATCAGGAGCTGGCCAACGTCGCCATGGGCCAGGGGGCGGATCTGCTGGCCCGCCTGCTCGGCGCCTTCGTGCTGCTCCCCATCCCCAACGTCAACGTGCTGGAGGTCTCCGAGCTGCACATGGCGCTCTCGGCCGCCGCCGAGTCGGAGACGCTCTCTGCGGTCTGTCAGGGCTTCATCGGGGCCGGGATCGCCGGGGAGGCCCTGCTGCTGTTCCACGATGCCAGCTTCCAGGACCTGGCCCGCCTGATGAACCATCAGGGGGAGCTGGATCACGGCGCCGAACTGGAACTGCTGATGGACACCGCCAACGTGCTGATCGGTGCCTTCCTGCGCGGCTACGCCAACCAGCTCGACACCCCTTTTAGCCAGGGTCACCCCGTGGTGCTGGGCCAGCACAGGCCCATTCAGGATCTCATTCGGACCAACCAGAGCCGCTGGCGCCGCACTCTGGCCATCGAGATCAACTATCGGGTGCAGGGCTATGCGGTGCAGTGCGATCTCTTGCTGCTGTTTACCGAAGATTCCATCGCCACCATGAACAACAAGATCATGCACATGCTCTGACCGCCCCGCGGCAGCAACCACCAGGAGTGACCATGGACATTCGGGAATTTCATTGGCTGATGAACATCGTCCAGAATCTGGACGTGGGGCTGGTCGTGCTCGACAGGGAGTACCGGATCCAGGTGTGGAACGGCTTCATGGAGAGTCACAGCGGCCGGCTGGCAGGCGAAGTGCGCGATCAAGGGCTGTTCTCGCTCTTCCCCGATGTGGACAAGGCGTGGTTCGAGCGCAAGGCCAACATGGTGTTCAAGCTCAACAACCGTGCCTTCAGCACCTGGGAGCAGCGCCCCTACCTGTTGCGCTTCTCCAACTACCGCCCCATCACGGGATCGGCCCCCTACATGTACCAGAACCTGACCCTGGTGCCGCTGGCCGACTTCGCCGGAGAGGTCACCCACCTGGCCATCATGATCTATGACGCCACCGACGAGGCCATGCTGATCACCGGCCAGCGCCAGGGATGACCGACCCTGCCATGACAACAAGGGCGCCCGATGGCGCCCTTGTTGTTGCGATGGGGAATGGCGTCAGCCACTCAGGTACTCGGTGAAGGCGTCGATCACCTCGTCGATGTCATCGTCGGTGATCTGCAGGTGGGTCACCAGCCTGAGTTCCCCGTAGCCGGAGAAGAGAATACCGCGCTCCTTCATGAAACCCAGCAAGGTGGCGGGATCTCCCTGGGTCAGGCGCAGGAATACCATGTTGGTCTGCACCTCCCCCAAGTTGAGTGCGATGCCTGGCAAGGCGGCCAGCCCCTCTGCCAGACGCCTGGCGCGGCGATGATCATCCGCCAGCCGGGCAACGTGCTGATCCAGCGCGAACAGGGCGGCCTGGGCCAGGATCCCTCCCTGGCGCATGCCGCCCCCCAGCATCTTGCGCAGCCGTCTGGCGCGGGCGATGAACGCAGCCGATCCCACCAGCAGGGAACCCACCGGCGCCCCCAGTCCCTTGGAGAGGCAGACAGAGATGCTGTCAAAAGGCGCCGCGATGGCGGCTACCGGCTCCCCGCTCGCCACCACCGCATTGAAGAGGCGAGCCCCGTCCAGATGCAGCTTCAGCCCCTTCTCGTCGACGAATTCGCGCATGGCGCGCAGGTAGGTCAATGGCAGCACCTTGCCGTTATGGGTATTTTCCAGGCAGACGAGGCGCGTCTGGACGAAATGGGGATCATCGGGAGCGATGGCCCCCCGCACATCCTCGATGGCCAGGGTGCCGTCCGCTTGCATGGGGACGGATTGCAGGGCCACCGAGCCCAGCACGGCAGAGCCCTGGGCCTCGTAGCGATAGATGTGGGAGGCCGCCCCCAGCACGGCCCCTTCCCCACGCTGGCAGTGACTCATCATGGCCAGCAGGTTGGACATGGTGCCGGAGGGCACGAACAGAGCCGCCTCCTTGCCCAGCAGTTCGGCGCCGCGGCGCTCCAGCGCATTGATGCTGGGATCTTCCCCATAGACATCGTCTCCCACCTCGGCATGCAGCATGCTCTGGCGCATGGCTTCCGTGGGTTGGGTCACGGTATCACTTCGTAAATCGATATAGCGCATGTCATCCTCCTGATGCAGGACGATGACATTAACCAGCCGACACCCGGCTGGCAAGAAACGGCAAGCGGGAATGTGAGCCCGGCGGCTCACCAGGGCAGCGACTGACCCTGCAGATCCACGAAACGGCCCGAGTGCGCGGGCGTCAGTGTGGCCATCAGATCCAGCAGGCGGACGGCGACCTCGGCGGGGTCCTGCAGCAAGGTGGGATCCATCTCCTGAAGAAAAGGTTGCTGCATGGGGGTATTCATGAGGCCGGGATGCACGGTGATGACACCGGCGCCGGGAAAACGTCCAGCCCACTCACCCGCCAGGATCCGGGAGCCCATGTTGAGGGCGGCCTTGCTCATGCGGTAGCTGTAATGGCACATGGCCTCCTGGCCCCCCTCCTCCAGGCTTCCCGCCCGATCCGAGAGGGTGCAGAGCCAGAGCGTGCTCTGGGGCATCATGCGCCGGCTGAGGTTGGCACCAAGGGCCAGGTGGGGCCAGGCATTGGCCAGCAGACTCTCTTCGAGCCATTGGGGGGTCACCTCCTCCACCCGCCGCTCCGGCATGTGGGCAAGATCATGGAGCAGGCCTATGGTGTTGATCACCACTGTCGGCAGGGTGGTGCTGTCATAGAGGGTGAAGAGGGCTTCAAAGGAGAGCGAGTCCACCTCCTGCAGCGGAAAGTAGCAGGCGGGATCCAGTCCCCTGGGCAGTTGCCTGCCCGCCAGCAACCACTCTTCTCCCCGTCTGGCCAGCGCCCGTGCCAGCGCACTGCCCAACCCGCCACTGCCCAGGATCAGATAGCTCATCTGCGTGTCCTTGGATTTGATCACTGCTTAGAGGGTATCAGAAGAATGGCGGACTGCCGGGAGCCCCCGTCAGGCTCAGGCCTCGGCCAGATGGCGCCCAAACTCCCGCGCCCGGGCCAGGTCCAGAAAACCGTCCGCCTGCTTGTGGCTGCGCAGGAACTGGTAATAGGCGAGCAGGGTCACCAGTTGCTCCTCATCCGGCATGGGTTTTCCCGGACGGGTCTCCTGCACCAGCGACCCCGCCGCCGCCAGCGCGTCCCTGTCCACCACCTCGGCCTGACGATAGAGATACCCGCAACCGGTGGCGAGCCACTCCAGCGAGCAGTTGGCCGCCATGGCAATCTGGTTCGCCTTGCCAAGGCCGGGCTCGGCCCCTTTCAGATACTTGCGGATCAGGGCTTCACTCAACCCCACCTTGCGGGCAAAGGCGCTCACGCTCCCCTCCCCAATAAGGCTTTGCAGCCTGGCGGCAAATCCTTCCATCACCCCTTCTCCTCTCACTGACACCGGGATCTTGACCCGTCGGAGTCAGAACCATAGTTCGAATTCGCGAAGGGGGCATTATTGCCTTGTCCGCCGGATGAGACCAAGATGCTGGCACATGATTTTGCCCCTTTCTTTTCGCATTTTTATCTCCAGAGGAGTCACCATGTCCGTATCCCGTCTGGCCCTGCATGAGCAAGGCCCCACCTTCTCCCGCCTCATCATGGGCTACTGGCGCCTGATGGAGTGGCAGCTCTCCCCCGCCGCCCTGCTGGACCTGATGAAATATCACCTTGATCTCGGGGTCACCACCATCGATCACGCCGACATCTACGGTGGCTACCAATGCGAGGAGGCCTTCGGCCATGCCCTGCGCCTGGAGCCCTCCCTGCGCGATCGCATGGAGATCGTCAGCAAGTGCGGCATCGCCCTCACCGCCAATCCGGCCCACGCCCTGAATCACTACAACACCGGCAAGGGACACATCGTCGCCAGTGCCGAAGCCTCCTTGCAAAAGCTCGGCACCGATCATCTGGATCTGTTGCTGATCCATCGCCCCGACCCCCTGATGAACGCCGACGAGGTGGCCGACGCCTTCATCACCCTCAAGCAGGCAGGCAAGATCAAGCACGCCGGGGTCTCCAACTTCACGCCCCACCAGTTCGCCCTGCTGCAATCCCGCCTGCCCTTCCCCCTGGTCACCAACCAGCTGGAGATCTCCCCGCTCCATCAGGAGGGGACGCTGGATGGTGCCCTGGATCAATGCCAGCAACAGCGCATCAAGCCCATGGCCTGGTCCTGCCTTGGCGGCGGGCGGCTGTTCCATGCCCCCGAATATGCCCCGCTGCGGGCGGAACTCGAGCAGATCCGCCAGGAGGTGGGCGCCGACTGTCTGGAGCAGGTGGTCTACGCCTGGGTGATGATGCTACCGAGTCAGCCGCTGCCCCTCATCGGCTCCGGCAAACGGGAGCGGATCGCCGCCGCCGTGGCAGCCGAGTCCATTGAGCTCACTCGCCAGCAGTGGTTCCGCATCCGCAAGGCCGCTCTGGGTTATGACGTTCCCTGAGTCTGCACCAGACCCTGAAAACAAAAACGGCATGGAGGATTCCATGCCGTTTTCCGTTATCGAGACGATTCAACGATGGCGCTGGGGGCGACCACGGGGTGCATCCGTCTTCGGTTTGGCCTGATTGACCGTGATGGTGCGGCCGCCGACCTCGGTGCCGTGCAACTCGGCGATGGCCTTCTCGGCCTCACCATTGACCGGCATTTCAATGAAACCAAACCCCTTGGACTGACCGGTATCGCGGTCGATGATGATATCGACCTTGTCTACCTGCCCAAATTGGCTGAACACGGTTGTCAGTTCGTCGGCCGTCATCCGGTACGACAGATTACCTACGTAAATCTTCATGCCATCCACTCTCGATTCAAGGTGCCTTATCTATGCATCCACCGACCTGGGAGTAAGGGCACAACCCCCCTGCCGGACCAGCCACGGCATCATGCCATGGCACTTCCAGCTTCGTATCCCAAGTCCTTGATCTCTTGGGTTATCAGAGCAGGAAAGATCAAATCGAATCAGAGGCAGTATCTGAGCATTGGGATGAATTGTCGAGAAAATAGTCAGATCGGGTGCAGCTCGGCCAGCAATGTGCCGAGGGCACGACGCCCATGCCAGGCACGTTTGAACCCGAATCGATAGACCCCGGGGGCCACTTCGTGAGTCCCTTCCCGGGACAACCCGAGCAGGCTGGTGGCCGTCGCCAGGGTCACCTCATCCAGCCCGAGATCCAGGCTGAAATCGAGCCACTGGCCATCGTGTCCCACCTTGCGATCCCGCTCCATGCCCACCAGCACGGCCCTGGGCAGCGCCAAGGCCCGGTCTTCGCCGCCATTGAGCAGATAGAGATGGCGTTCATCCCAGGCAAGCTCCGCCAGACGCCAGCGCTGCCAGTTGCGCGGCAACACCATCATCACCAGCACGATACCGCCAAAGACCACCCCGACCCAGGGCAGCAGGCCCATGTCGGGATATCCCAGCCAGAGGGCGGCCACCACAGTGGCGAGACTCGCCAGCAACAGGCAGATCATCACCCCGTAAAACCGCCGGGCCGGGGGCATCAGCCAGCTCACGTTCTCTTGCGCTGCCAGCTCACTGACTCTCATCTTCTCTTCTCCTTCTGTGATGCGAACGGCCTTGCCGTCGCTGCGTTGCCGCGCATTGTGCGCGAGCGACGCGCCGCGATGCAACCGCCACCGCGACACGGATGACGGCCAGCCGCCACTCTTGGTATGCTTGGGGCTGTCTGAGCCCGCACTGGGCGCCATCCCGGGAGTCCCATGTTCGCCATCGCCCTGCTCTTGTCCGCGAGCACACTCTATGCCGAGGCCATCGGCGGCTACTCCGCCGGCTGCCTGAAAAATGCCGTGGCCCTGCCCCTCGAAGGCCCAGGTTATCAGGTGATCCGCACCAAACGGCTTCGCTATTACGGTCACCCCGACCTCATCCATTACCTGCAGCATCTGGCCAACCAGACCAGACTGGCCGGCATGCCGGATCTCTATATCGCCGACCTCGCCATGATGCACGGGGGGCCCTTTACCTCAGGTCATCGCAGCCACCAGACCGGCCTGGATGCCGACATCTGGTTCAGGATGGCTGACAGACCCATCAGCCGCTGGGAGCAGGATGCCCCCAGGGAGTGGGCGCTGATCGACGAACCCAGCTACCGGATGCTACCCGGCCGATTCGGTCCCAGGCAGCTCAATCTGCTGCGCCTTGCGGCTGATCGCCCCGAGGTGGCGCGTATCTTCGTCAACCCCGTCATCAAGGCCGAGGTGTGCAAACAGGCACCCGGTGAAGCCTGGGTCGGCAAGCTGCGCCCCTGGGTCGGCCACTTCAGCCACTTTCACGTGCGCCTGCGCTGCCCGGCAAACAGTCCGGACTGCCAGTCCCAGGCTCCCATTCCCCCCGGCAATGGCTGTGGGGAGGAGCTGGCCTCCTGGCTCAAGGACAAACCCCAGTTGCCCAAGGTGTCGATGAGCTACCGCGCCCCCCTCTTACCCAGGCGTTGTGAGGGCTGACCACAAGCTGTTATGGTGAACCTATTTCCGAGAGAAATATCAATGGAGAACAACAAGATGGCCACTTCACTCTGGCAGCGTGGTACCCGTGCCCTGCTGACCCTGACCCTGCTGCTGGGTTTGACCGGCTGCGGCATGAACACCATTCCGACCCTGGATGAGCAGGTCAAGGCGAGCTGGGGACAGGTCGAGAACCAATACCAGCGCAGGGCCGATCTCATTCCCAACCTGGTGGCCACCGTCAAGGGGTACGCCAGCCACGAGCAGGAGACCCTCAAGGCTGTCACCGATGCCCGTGCCCGAGTCGGCAGCGTGCAGGTGAGTGACCCCTCCCAGCTCAAGGCGTTCGAGGCGGCTCAGGAGCAGCTCTCCAGCGCCCTCTCCCGGCTGATGGTAGTGGTCGAGCGCTACCCGGATCTGAAGGCCGACCAGCAGTTCCTGACCCTGCAGGCCCAGCTGGAAGGCACCGAGAATCGCATCGCGGTGGCCAGACGGGATTACATCGAAGCAGTACGCCAGTTCAATACCGAGATCCGTACCTTCCCCGGGGTCATCTGGTCCAAGCTGCTTTACTCCGATCTGGAAGCCAAACCCACCTTCAGCGCCAAGCCCGGTGCCGATGAGGCGCCCAAGGTCAGCTTCCAATGAACGTGATGAGACGCTGGCTGGCGCTCTGTCTGCTGCTCTGTGCCACGGCACTGCATGCCGCCCCCGATTTCCCGGCCCTGACCGGGCGGGTGGTGGACGAGGCCAATCTGATGTCCCGCAAGCAGGCCCACCAACTCGCACAGCAACTGGCCGTCTTCGAGAAGCGCAGCGGCGTCCAGCTGGTGGTGGTCTCCATCGACACACTGGCGGGGGATACCATCGAAGAGTACGGCTACCAGCTCGGTCGCCACTGGGGCATCGGCCAAAAAGGCAAGAACAACGGCGTTCTGCTGATCATCGCCCAGGACGAGCGCAAGGTGCGCATCGAGGTGGGTTATGGCCTGGAAGGTGCCCTGCCCGACGCCATCGCCGCCAATATCATCCAGACCCGGATCCTGCCCGCCTTCAAGCGCGGTGACATGGTGGCCGGCATCCTCGCCGGCAGCCAGGGCATCATGCAGGCCCTGGCCGGGGAGTATCAGCCCGTGGACCACGCCAGCAAGGCCGACAAGCAGGGAGGTCCCTGGCTCTTCATCCTGGTGGTGATTGCGATGATCGTGCTGCACAACCTGCGCAGCGGCGGCGGTGGGCCGGGAGGACGTCGCCGGGCCGCCTACATGGCCGGTGGATTCGGTGCCGGCTCCTTTGGCGGCCGCACTGGCGGTGGTGGTGGCGGTTTCAGTGGTGGCGGCGGCAGCTTTGGCGGCGGCGGTGCATCTGGCGGTTGGTAATCAGGGAAAAAGAGACAACAAGATGATTTCTAAACAGTTTTTCCACACCTTGCAGGCCAGGGTTCGACAGGCCGAGCAGGCCACGGATGCCGAACTGGTCACCGTGCTGGCCCCGGCCAGCGATGGCTATCGCTATATCCCGACCCTGTGGGCCGCCCTGCTGGCCATGCTCACCCCCCTGCTGGTCTTCCAGCTCGGCTTCTGGCTTGGCTGGTACGAGATCCTGCTGGTGCAGTGGTCGGTCTGGTTGCTACTGAGCCTGCTGTTCCACTGGACGCCCATCAAGATGCGGCTCATTCCCAACAAGGTACGCCGTCACCGGGCCGCCCTGATGGCCCGCCTGCAGTTTGTCGAGCAGGGACTTCACCGCACCCGGGACCGGCTCGGTGTGCTCATCTTCGTCTCGGTGGCGGAGCACTATGTGGAGATCCTGGTAGACGACGGGATCGCCCAGCACATCGACAACACCCAGTGGCAGCAGATCATCGACGACTTCGTGGTTCGGGTACGCAACAAGGAGGTCGAGCAGGGGTTTCTGGAGTGCGTGGAGCGCACCAGCGCCATTCTGACCGACGCCTTCCCCGCAACCCGGGATCAGAACGAGCTGCCTGACAGCCTGATCATTCTCGACAAGCCTTGAACGGGATTAAAAAATCGGCATTCTGTTCAAGGGATAGGCACTCGATAAAGATTATGAAAAATAAGGGGAAAAGTGGTTGACCCAGGCAGCCCTTTCCCCTAAATTACGCCCCGTTCCAGCGCAACGGCGCAGCGGACACCGTGTTGGCTGAACACGTTAAACCACAGACAAAAATTTGGTGCGGTATCCGAGAGGCTGCCCACCGACGAAGTCGGCAAGATGCACGCGCAGCGTGCTCCGAAAGCCACTTCAAGCAGTAAAAATTTGGTGAGGTGTCCGAGTGGCTGAAGGAGCACGCCTGGAAAGTGTGTATACGGCAACGTATCGAGGGTTCGAATCCCTCCCTCACCGCCAAATTGTAAAAACCGACCTAAGGGTCGGTTTTTTGCATCTGGTGACATGGCAACATCCGATGCCGATGGAGAGAAGGTGAGAAGCCTCGTCGGGTTCGAGCAGAGCAGCTTGCTGCGATGAACGACCGCAGGCCGCCCCGAAGGGGTGTGCCACGCAGTGGTGAATCATTCCTCCCTCACCGCCAAATAAAGTAAAAGGCCCCGTCGCAAGACGGGGCCTTTTACTTTATCCGATGATGGGCGGCTCGGTTCGAACCCTGTCGACAGGCGGGCAGGATAGCCCGACTGGACGGCCAGAGGCCGCCCGCAGGTCGAGCGCCAGGGATGGCGCGAGTCAATCCCGACCCAGCGTACAGATTGAAGAACCGACCTCAGGGTCGGTTTTTTCTTCAAGGTGTCTGCCAACCCCCTGGCAGGAGAAACCCGTCATTGGCGGGGCCAGAAAAAACGGCTTGCCGCGATACCTGGCCGAGTGCCGCCCAGCCAATCCCATCCCTTCCGCCTCTCTGCTCTCTGCCGACAGGGGATATGCCCCGAGGGCAGCCAGCCCTCTCTCGTTGGCAGCGCATTACGCCAATATAAGAGAAAGTGGCGATATAAATAACCAACATACTCTCACAGATAGCACAGTATATTGTGATATCACCTGGATAACCGCCTCGTCCTGCCAGGTCGGCACCGTCAACCTGCTCTGCTGACCAAGCGGCACAGGCCGATGCCACCGGACACTACCGGGTCTGCGCAACCTCTCGGATATTGCTCACCGATTGGATATCGTTTTGAAAAACTGATAGTTAAATGGCTACACTAGCCTCACACATCGCATAGGGATATGGACAAATGAGTCTTATTGGCTTGCTGCTGGCCCTGGCAGCCATTCTGGGTGGCAACATGATAGAAGGGGGGCACCCCAGCGCCCTGCTCGATCTGCCCGCCTTTCTCATCGTGATCGGCGGTACCGTCGGTGCCGCACTGACCCAGTTTCCCTTCTCCGTGGTTGGTAAAACCCTCAAACGCTTCAAGTGGCTCATTACTCCCCTGCGCCTCGACATGCTGGAGCAGGCCCAACTGCTTGAAACCCTGGCGGGCAATGCACGGCGCAGCGGCATGCTGGCACTGGAGGGCATGATCGACGACATCAAGGATCCCTTCCTGCAAAAAGGGGTACAGATGATGGTCGATGGCTACGAGAAGACCAAAATCCACGAGGTACTGGAAAACGAGATCGAGTTCGAGCAGGAAGATATCGAACAGACCGTCAAATTCTACGAGGCCATGGGGGGCTACTGCCCGACCATGGGGATCGTCGGGGCCGTATTTGGCCTCATTCACGCCATGGGCCTGCTGGATGCCCCCGACAAGCTGGGGGGCGCCATCGCGGTGGCATTTATCGCCACCATCTACGGGGTGTCGGCCGCCAACCTCATCTTCCTTCCCTTCGGCAACCGCTACAAGTCGTTTGCCCACCAGATCCGCCACTACAAAGAGATGACCCTCACCGGCATCCTCTGTATCGTGGACGGCGAGTCACAGCAACGGCTGCAAGTGACCCTTGAGCCTTACCTCGGAGGCCACGGTGGCGAAAAAGAAAAAGGCTGAGGCGCCGGAGAACCACGAACGCTGGCTGGTCTCCTACGCCGACTTCATGACACTGCTGTTCGCCCTGTTCGTGGTGCTCTACTCCTTCGCCATGGCCAAGCAGTCGGAGACTCGCGTGCTCATTCAGGGCTTTATCGAATCTCTTGGCAAGATAGGGCTGGTCTCCCTTCCCGCCGGCTCCCCCGTGATGCAGGGGGGCACAGGCATACTGGAACCCGAGTCCAAGACCACCCCCAATACCTCCCAGAAAGAGCAGGTGCTGGATACCCAGACGCCCGCAGCGGCGGCCGACCCTTTCAACGAGACCATCGGCTCCTCGGAGAAACCTACGGCCACGGAGTCCTGGCCCCACAAGACCAAGGAGCAGGATTGGGTCACAGTCACCAAGCAGAAGCTGGATCAGCAGCTCAAGAGCCAAATCGAGTCCAAAGAGATCGAGGTGGAGCAGCTTGGCAGCCAACTGGTCATCCGCATCGGCGAAAAGACCTTGTTTCCGGCCGACTCCGCCTTCTTGCAGCCCCAGTTCATTCCGCTGGTCAACAAGGTCTCGGACGTGCTGGCGGACATCCCCGGCATGGTGGTGGTCACCGGTCACACCGACAACTCCCAGGCGCCGGTGGAGCTCTATCGCAACAACTGGGAGCTGTCGGTGCTGCGGGCGGCCACCATCACCCACACCCTGCTGACCAACCCCAAGCTGGATTCACGACGGCTGATCGCCCAGGGGGTGGCGGATACCCAACCCCGTTATCCAAACGATACCCCGGCTCACCGCCAGGCCAACCGCCGGGTGGAGATCGTGCTCTCCCAGGGCAAGGCGGCAGAGCAGAGCCTCCCCGTTCTCCAACCCTGAAACAGACCCCGCCATGCGGGGTCTTTTGTTTCCTGCCATCCCCCGGATTTTCAAACTATCCGGTTTTTTTCTGCTACATAAAAACGATTGAAAACAATTCTCAAACGAGAAAGTTGACCCCGCTAGCAAAACACAATTTTCATCCCGTTGATTAATAATTAATCCTTTGAAATGACATGTAAATCAGTACGAAAGTGGCATACTACGTAACATCATTGTTAAGTCACATGATTAATTTGGTTAGGGAAAAACCTATATGTTTGCTGATATTGCCGTCCAGCACTGGGCTTTTGCTGCCTATGTCATTGGCGCCATCTGTATCTGCTTGACCATGATAGGCCTGGCGGCCTTGCTGGGGGGACGCGCCTATGGCCGTGCCAAGAACAAACCCTTCGAATCCGGGGTGGATTCCGTCGGCAACGCCCGCCTGCGCTTCTCCGCCAAGTTCTACCTGGTCGCCATGTTCTTCGTCATCTTCGATGTCGAAGCCCTCTATCTCTTTGCCTGGTCCGTCTCCGTTCGGGAGAGCGGCTGGGTCGGCTTCATCGAAGCCACCATCTTCATCACCCTGCTGCTGGTAGGCCTCCTCTACCTGTGGCGCATTGGTGCCCTCGACTGGGCCCCGAAAAAGCGTGTCCTGACTGACAAGAAACCAGACTGAACTACCGATTATCTCTTTGAGGTTGCACCATGAAGTACACCCTGACCCGGATTGACCCGGATGCGCCCGTTGAGCGCTACCCCCAGGAACAGCGCCAGACCGTCGATGATCCACTGGCGCAGCAAGCGACCCGCGGCATCATGATCGGGCGCCTCGAAGAGGTGCTGCAAGACACCGTCAACTGGGGCCGCAAGAACTCCCTCTGGCCCTACAACTTCGGCATCTCCTGCTGCTACGTGGAGATGTGTACCGCCTTCACCTCTCCCCACGACGTGGCTCGCTTCGGCGCTGAGGTCATACGAGCCTCCCCCCGTCAGGCCGACTTCATGGTGATTGCTGGCACCCCCTTCATCAAGATGGCCCCTGTCATCCAGCGGCTCTATGAGCAGTTGCTCGAGCCCAAGTGGGTCATCTCCATGGGGGCCTGTGCCAACTCCGGCGGCATGTATGACATCTACTCCGTGGTACAGGGGGTGGACAAGTTCCTGCCGGTCGATGTCTACATTCCGGGCTGCCCGCCCCGCCCCGAGGCCTTCCTGCAAGCCCTGATGCTGCTGCAGGAGTCCATCGGCAAGGAACGCCGCCCCCTCTCCTGGGTGGTGGGGGATCAGGGGATCTACCGTCCCCAGATGCAATCCGAGAAGGAACGCAAGCGCGGCGAGCGGATCAACGTGACCAACCTGCGCACGCCGGATGAGATCTGATCATGAAACTGACTCGAGAATTCCCAAGCAATTACACCATGGCCCAGTGGCAAACCGCCGATCACTCCGATGCCCAGGTGGTCGGCGAGCTGTTCGCCCACTTCGGTGCCGAGCGCTTCACCGTGCAGAGCACCCGTACCGGCGTGCCGGTCATCTGGCTCTCCCGGGATCTGCTGCTGGACGTGATGGGCTTCTTGCAAAAGCTGCCCTCCCCCTTCGTGATGCTGTTCGATCTCAGCGCCACCGACGAACGGATGCGCAGCCATCGCCACGGCCTGCCGGAGAGCGACTTTACCGTCTTCTATCACCTCATCTCCATCGACCGTAACGCCGACGTGATGCTGAAAGTGGCGCTCAAGGAGAGCGATCTCCATCTGCCCACCGTCAGCCGCCACTTCCCCAACGCCAACTGGTACGAGCGGGAAGTGTGGGATCTGATGGGGATCACCTTCGATGGCCACCCCCATCTGACCCGCATCATGATGCCCAAGAGCTGGCAAGGGCACCCCCTGCGCAAGGACTACCCGGCGCGCGCCACCGAGTTTGATCCCTTCATGCTCGATGCGGTCAAGCAGGATCAGGAGCAGGACAACCTGCTGTTCAAGCCGGAAGAGTGGGGCATGGCCCGCGGCAACGAGAACGAGGACTACATGTTCCTGAACCTCGGGCCGAACCACCCCTCCGCCCACGGCGCCTTCCGCCTGGTGCTGCAACTCGACGGGGAAGAGATCCGCGACTGCGTGCCCGACATCGGCTATCACCACCGCGGCGCCGAGAAGATGGGCGAGCGCCAGTCCTGGCACAGCTACATCCCCTACACCGACCGGGTCGAATACCTGGGCGGCGTGATGAACAACCTGCCCTATGTGCTGGCGGTCGAGAAGCTGGCCGGCATCAAAGTGCCGGCGCGGGTCGACATGATCCGGGTGATGATGGCGGAGCTGTTCCGCATCCAGAGCCACCTGCTGTTCCTTGGCACCTACATTCAGGACGTGGGGGCCATGACCCCGGTCTTCTTCACCTTCACGGACCGCCAGAAGATCTACACCATCATCGAGGCCATCACCGGAGCCCGCATGCACCCGGCCTGGTTCCGTATCGGCGGCGTGGCCCACGATCTGCCTGCCGGCTGGGCCCGCCTCATCCAGGACAACCTGTTGAGCTGGCTGCCCAAGCGGTTGATGGAGTATGAAAAGGCGGCCATGCGCAACAGCATACTGCGGGGCCGCACCATCGGTGTCGCCGCCTACAACACGGCCCAGGCCCTGGCCTGGGGCACCACGGGGGGCGGTCTGCGGGCCACGGGGCTCAACTTTGACGTGCGCAAATGGCGCCCCTATTCCGGTTACGATCAGTTCGAGTTCGAGGTGCCGGTGGGCAGCAACGGGGACGCCTACGACCGCGCCACCGTGCGCATCGAGGAGATCCGCCAGAGCCTGTCCATTATCGAGCAGTGCATGAAAAACATGCCTGAGGGCCCCTTCAAGGCGGATCACCCGCTCACCACGCCACCGCCCAAAGAGCGCACCCTGCAGGACATCGAAACCCTGATCACCCACTTCCTGCAAGTCTCCTGGGGGCCTGTCATGCCGGCCGCCGAGTCCTTCCAGATGATAGAGGCGACCAAGGGGGTCAATAGCTATTACCTGACCAGCGACGGATCCACCATGAGCTACCGGACCCGGATCCGCACCCCGAGCTTTGCTCACCTGCAGCAGATCCCCTCGGTGATCCGCGGCCAGATGGTGTCGGATCTTATCGTCTACCTGGGCAGTATCGATTTCGTTATGTCAGATGTGGATCGTTGAGTCCTCTCGCCCCGGCAGCCGGGGCGAAGGGCAAGACGCGCAGTAAAGGGACAAGCCACAAAAGGTCAAGTCATGAGCCAATGTCAGTGTCACAATAACCAGACCCCACAAGGGCAAGGGGCATGCAGCAGCCAGCAGGGAGATTTCGTCCTGAGCCAGGCTGAGCGCGATGCCATCGAACACGAGAAACACCACTACGAAGATCCCCGTGCCGCCAGCATCGAAGCGCTCAAGATAGTGCAACAGGCCCGTGGCTGGGTACCTGACGGCGCCATTCACGCCATCGGCGCCGAGCTCGGCATCCCCGCCAGCGACGTGGAAGGGGTCGCCACCTTCTACAGCCAGATCTTCCGCCAGCCGGTGGGTCGTCACATCATCCGCGTCTGCGACAGCATGGTCTGCTACATCAACGGCCACGAGCAGTTGCTTGCCGGTCTGAAAGAGGTCGTCAATCTGGCCCCCGGTCAGACCTCCCCGGATGGCCGCTTCACCCTGTTGCCCGTCTGCTGCCTCGGCAACTGCGACAAGGGGCCGGCCATCATGATCGATGACGATACCTATGGCGGACTCGATGCCGTCAGCCTGCTGAAAACCCTGGAGGCTTACCCATGAGCATTCAGCCAGGCAAGACGCTTGCCTCCCTCGGCACCGCCAACCGCATCCCCCGCACCGCCGAGACCCACCCTCTCACCTGGCGCCTGCGGGACGACGGCCAGCCGGTCTGGCTCGAGGAGTATCAGGCAAAACAGGGCTATGAGGCCGCCCGCAAGGCCCTTGGCCAGATGAGCCCGGATGACATCGTCAGCACCGTCAAGGATGCCGGCCTCAAGGGACGCGGCGGCGCCGGTTTCTCCACCGGCGTGAAGTGGGGCCTGATGCCCAAAGACGAGAGCATGAACATCCGTTACCTGCTCTGCAACGCCGACGAGATGGAACCCAATACCTACAAAGACCGCATGCTGATGGAGCAGCTGCCCCACCTGCTGATCGAGGGGATGATCATCAGTGCCCGGGCTCTCAAGGCCTATCGCGGCTACATCTTCCTGCGCGGCGAGTACGTGGATGCCGCCATCCACCTGCGCCGCGCCGTGGAAGAGGCCAAGGCCGCGGGGTTCCTTGGCAAGAACATCCTGGGCTCGGGCTTTGACTTCGAGCTGTTCGTCCACACCGGCGCAGGTCGCTACATCTGCGGCGAAGAGACGGCCCTCATCAACTCCCTGGAAGGACGGCGCGCCAACCCGCGGGCCAAACCCCCCTTCCCCGCCGTCTCCGGCGTCTGGGGCAAGCCGACCTGCGTCAACAACGTCGAAACCCTGTGCAACGTCCCCGCCATCATCGGCAACGGTGTGGCCTGGTATCAGGGGCTGGCACTGCCGGGTTCGGAAGATCACGGCACCAAGCTGATGGGCTTTTCCGGCAAGGTCAACAATCCCGGCCTGTGGGAGCTGCCCTTTGGCATCACCGCCCGCGAGCTGTTCGAGGAGTGCGCAGGCGGCATGAAGCCCGGCTATCGCCTGAAAACCTGGCAACCAGGCGGTGCCGGCACCGGCTTCCTGCTGCCCGAGCACCTGGATGCCCAGATGTACGCTGGCGGCATCGGCAAGGTGGGCACCCGCATGGGTACGGGCCTTGCCATGGCGGTGGATGACAGCATCAACATGGTTTCCCTGCTGCGCAACATGGAGGAGTTCTTTGCCCGCGAATCCTGCGGCTGGTGCACCCCCTGCCGCGACGGCCTGCCCTGGAGCGTCAAGATCCTGCGGGCGCTGGAGCGGGGCGAGGGCCAACCCGAGGATCTCGCGACCCTGGAACAGCTCGTCAGTTTCCTGGGCCCGGGCAAGACCTTCTGTGCCCATGCCCCCGGCGCCGTCGAGCCCCTTGGCAGTGCGATGAAGTATTTCCGGTCCGAGTTCGAGGCCGGGGTCAAGGCCCCCCATGACAATCACAAGCTGTTCAAGGGTATCCAGCCCAACCTGCTGGGCGAGCGCTGGTAAGCGCCAGGACGCATCGGGCAATAGCCGATTTCATAAAACAGGTTTCAGGGAAGTTGTATGGCAACCATTCATGTAGACGGTAAAGAGTACGAGGTAGACGGGGCAGACAACCTGCTGCAAGCCTGTCTGTCGCTGGGTCTGGACGTCCCCTATTTTTGCTGGCACCCGGCGCTCGGTAGCGTCGGTGCCTGCCGCCAGTGCGCGGTCAAACAGTATCAGAATGCCGACGACAAGCGCGGCCGCCTGGTCATGTCCTGCATGACCCCTTCCACCGATGGCACCTATATCTCCATCGAGGATCAAGAGGCGAAGGAGTTTCGCAAGACAGTGGTGGAGTGGCAGATGACCAACCACCCCCACGACTGCCCGGTGTGCGAAGAGGGTGGCGCCTGCCACCTGCAGGACATGACGGTGATGACGGGCCACAACAGCCGCCGCTACCGTTTCACCAAGCGCACCCACCAGAATCAGGATCTGGGCCCCTTCATCAACCACGAGATGAACCGCTGCATCGCCTGCTACCGCTGCGTGCGTTATTACAAGGATTACGCAGGTGGCGAGGATCTCGGGGTCTATGGCGCCCATGACAACGTCTACTTCGGCCGGGTCGAAGATGGCACTCTGGAGAGCGAATTCTCCGGCAACCTGGTGGAGGTCTGTCCCACCGGCGTCTTCACCGACAAGACCCACTCCGAGCGTTACAACCGCAAGTGGGACATGCAGTTCGCCCCCAGCATCTGCCAGGGGTGCTCGGTCGGCTGCAACATCAGCCCGGGTGAGCGCTACGGCGAGCTGCGCCGCATCGAGAACCGTTTCCACGGTGCCCTGAACCACTATTTCCTCTGCGATCGCGGCCGCTTCGGCTACGGCCACGTCAATCTGACCGACCGCCCGCGCCAGCCCCTGCTGCAGGATGGCAGTGACAAGCTGGCCATCACGGTGGATGGCGCCCTGAACCGGGCCGCGGATGCGCTGCGCACCGCCAGCGGCGTCATCGGCATCGGCTCACCCCGCGCCTCCTTGGAGAGCAACTTCGCCCTGCGCGAACTGGTGGGGGCCGCCAACTTCTACTCCGGGGTCGAGCAGAGCGAATGGAAATGCCTGCAGAAGATGCTGGACATTCTGGAGCACGGCGGCGTGCGCACTCCCAGCCTGCGCGACATGGAAGAAGCCGACGCCGTGCTGGTGCTCGGGGAAGATGTCACCCAGACCGCCGCCCGCATCGCCCTGGCCCTGCGCCAGGCAGTGAAAGGCAAGGGGCGCGAAATTGCCCGCAAGCTGAAGGTGGACTTGTGGCAGGTCGCCGCGGTGCAGACGCTCGCTCAGAATGAACGCTACCCGCTGCTCATCACCAGCCTGGATCAGACCCGTCTCGACGACGTGGCCGCCGATACCCTGCATGCCCCCCACGCGGATCAGGCGCGCCTCGGGTTTGCCATCGCCCACCTGCTGGACGCCAGTGCACCGGCGCCAACGGATCTCTCCCCCGAACAGCAGGCCCTCGCCGCCCAATGGGCCGACCTGCTTGGCAACGCCAAAAAGCCCCTCATCATCGCAGGCAATGGTGCCCGCAACGAGGCTCTGATCGATGCGGCCAGCAACATCGCCCGCGCCCTCAAGGGCCGTGGCCAGGCCGCGGAGCTTGCCCTCGTGGCTCAGGAAGCCAACAGCCTGGGGCTGGCCATGCTGGCCCGGCATGCCGCCCCGCTGGAGGCAGCCCTCGAACGCATGGAAGGGGAAGAGAGGCTTGCCCTGGTCGTTCTTGAGAACGACCTCTACCGCCGAGCCCCCCGCAGCCGGGTGGACGCCGCCCTGGATCGCCTGCAACACCTGCTGGTCATCGACCATCAGGAGACGGCCACCGCGAAGAAGGCGGATCTGGTGCTGCCTGCCGCCAGTTTTGCAGAAGGCGATGGCACCCTGGTCAACATGGAAGGCCGTGCCCAGCGCTTCTTCCAGGTCTATGCTCCCGCCTTCTACAACGCCGATATCCAGGTGCGCGAGAGCTGGCGCTGGCTGGATGCCTTGCAAGGGAGCCAGCAACCGCGTTCGGTTCGCTGGAACACCTTCGACGATGTGAGTCGCGATTGCGCCGCCAGCGCCCCGCTGCTCACCACCATGGGTGAAGCTGCACCCAACGCCGGCCTGCGCATTCGCGGCATGAAGCTCGCCCGGGAGCCGCACCGCTACAGTGGTCGCACCTCCATGCTGGCGAACCAGAACGTGAGCGAGCCCAGAGTCGCCCAGGATCCCGATTCGCCGTTCGCCTTCTCCATGGAAGGCTACGCCGGTGCCCGCCAGCCCCTCTCCCAGGTACCGTTTGCCTGGGCACCGGGCTGGAACTCCCCCTCCGCCTGGAACAAGTTCCAGGACGAGGTGGGCGGCAACCTGCGTGCCGGGGATCCCGGTCGCCGCCTGCTGGAGCCGGGCGAAGGCAACCTGGGCTGGTTTGGCGCCATCCCGGCCCCCTTCCTGCCCGCCGCATCCCTGCAGGTGGTGAGCTATGACCAGCTGTTCGGTGGCGAGGAGCTCTCCGCCAGAAGCCCGGTCATCCAGGCTCGCATGGGGGAACCCACCCTGGTACTGAACCCGGCGGATGCCGCGCGCCTGGCACTGTCCCCTGACGCACTGGTGGCCTTCTCCTGGGGTGGCAACCACTGGCGCCTGCGTCTGCGCCTGAGCGATGCGCTGGCTCCGGGCCTAGCAGGGTTGCCACTCGGGGTGAACGGCCTGCCAACCGCCCTGCACCACGCCCTGATCGATAACCTGCAGGAGGTCATCGCATGAGCGACTCTCTGATGGATCTGCTGATCGAGGTCGGCAAGGCCCTGGTCGTACTCGTGGGGATCGTGGGGGCTGGCGCCTTCATGAGCTTCATCGAGCGCCGCCTGCTGGCACTGTGGCAGGACCGTTACGGCCCCAACCGGGTTGGCCCCTTCGGCCTGCTGCAACTGGCGGCCGACATGGTCAAGATGTTCTTCAAGGAGGACTGGATCCCGCCCTTTGCGGATCGCCGGATCTTCGTGCTGGCCCCCATCATCGCCTTCACCGCCTTCATCCTGGCGTTTGCGGTGGTGCCCATCACCCCCACCTGGGGCGTGGCGGATCTCAACGTGGGGCTGCTCTATATCCTGGCCATCGCCGGGCTGGCGGTCTATGCCGTGCTCTTCGCAGGCTGGTCGAGCAACAACAAGTACTCCCTGCTCGGCAGCCTGCGCGCCTCGGCCCAGACCCTCTCCTACGAGGTGTTCCTTGGCCTCTCGCTCATGGGCATCGTCATCCAGACTGGCAGCTTCAACCTGCGTGACATCGTCGAGGCCCAGGCCGGCATGTGGAACGTGATCCCCCAGATCCTGGGCTTCGTCACCTTCCTGTTTGCCGGGGTCGCCGTCACCCACCGCCACCCGTTTGACCAGCCGGAGGCCGAGCAGGAGCTCGCCGACGGCTATCACATCGAGTACGCGGGTATGAAGTGGGGTCTCTTCTTCGTGGGGGAGTACATCGGCATCGTGCTGATCTCTTCCCTCATCGTGACCCTCTTCTTCGGTGGCTGGCACGGCCCCTGGCTGCCGCCCTTCATCTGGTTCGCCCTGAAGACCGCCTGTTTCATGGTGTTCTTCATCCTGCTGCGGGCCTCCCTGCCCCGCCCGCGCTTCGACCAGGTGATGTCCTTTGGCTGGAAAGTGTGCCTGCCCCTGACCCTGCTCAACATGCTGGTCACCGCTGCCGTGGTGCTGATGAATGCGTGAGCAAAACGAGATGGACATGACGATGATTCGGCCGTCTGCGGCAAGGAAACGCCCAGGCGCCAGTGCTGATAAATGTGCAGTGAGGCACCTATGAAAATTACGAGCATTATCAAGGGTGTTGGCACCCAGTTGCGCAGCCTTGGGATGGTCTTCTCCCATGCCTGGCGCCCCCGTGAAACCCTGAGCTACCCGGAGCAGCCGGTCTACGCCGCCCCCCGTTTTCGCGGTCGCATCGTACTGACCCGGGATCCCGATGGCGACGAGCGCTGTGTGGCGTGCAACCTGTGTGCGGTCGCCTGCCCGGTCGGTTGCATCTCCTTGCAGAAGTCGGAGCGGGAAGATGGCCGCTGGTACCCGGAGTTCTTTCGCATCAACTTCTCCCGCTGCATCTTCTGCGGCCTGTGCGAGGAGGCCTGCCCCACCACCGCCATCCAGCTGACGCCGGATTTCGAGATGGGGGAGTATCGTCGCCAGGATCTGGTGTACGAGAAGGAAGATCTGCTGATAAGCGGCCCCGGCAAATACCCGGACTACAACTTCTACCGCATGAGCGGGATGGCCATCGACGGCAAACCCAAAGGGGATGCCGAGAACGAAGCCAAGCCCATCGATGTCAAGAGCCTGCTGCCCTAGGAGTCAATCATGGAACTGGCATTCTATGCCGCGGCCCTGGTCGCCGTTTACAGCACGCTGCGGGTGATCAGCACCAGCAACCCCATGCATGCGCTGCTCAATCTCATCATCTCCCTCATCGCCGTGGCCATGATCTTCTTCTGCCTGGGCGCCGCCTTTGCGGGGGCCCTGCAGGTGATCGTCTACGCCGGCGCCATCATGGTGCTGTTCGTGTTCGTGGTGATGATGCTGAACCTGGGGAGCGCCCAGGATCAGGAGAAGAAGTGGCTCACCCCCATGACCTGGGGTGGCCCGGCCCTGCTCTCCCTCATTTTGCTGGGCTTTCTGGCCCACGGCATTCTCGGCGTGACCGGCGGTGAACTGGGTCTGACCGAGGTCAGCGCCAAGGAAGTCGGTATCGCCCTGTTCGGCCCCTATGTGCTGGCGGTGGAGCTCGCCTCCATCCTGCTGCTGGCGGGTCTGGTCACCGCCTATCACCTGGGCCGCGAGGACAAGAGCGGGGAAGTGCTCTCCGTACCTCGTACCACACAGGAAGGAGGTCAGCAATGAGCGACATCCCCGTGGTGAGGCATGGCTCGCTGCCGGCAGCCCGCCCCCTTTCCATCCAGCAAGCACAAGGAGCATGGCGATGAGTGGAATTCCCATGGAGCACGGCCTCCTGCTGGCGGCCATTTTGTTTGCCATCGGCCTGTGCGGCCTGCTGATACGCCGCAACCTGTTGTTTATCCTCATGAGTATCGAAATCATGATGAACGCGTCCGCCCTGGCGTTCGTGGTGGCGGGTAGCCGCTGGGCCCAGGCCGACGGCCAGATCATGTACATACTGGTGATTTCTCTGGCGGCAGCGGAGGCCAGTATCGGCCTCGCCCTGTTACTGCTGCTCTATCGTCGTTACCACACCCTGAACGTGGACACTGTGAGCGAGATGCGCGGATGAGCCTCCTATATCTGACTTTCCTGTTCCCGCTGCTGGGATGGCTGCTGCTGGCCTTCTCCCTCGGCCGCCTCGGCGAGCGCACCTCGGCGCTCATCGGTGTCGGCAGCATCGGTCTCTCGGCCCTCACTACCCTGTGGGTCGGCATCGATTTTCTCAATACCATGCCGGAAGGCGGCGTCTATACCCAGACCCTGTGGCAGTGGATGACGGTGGGCGAGTTCCAGCCCGCCTTCCGTCTCTCCCTGGACGGGCTGTCGCTGACCATGCTGGGGGTCGTGACCGGGGTGGGCTTCTTCATCCACCTGTTCGCCTCCTGGTACATGCGCGGGGAAGAGGGGTATTCGCGCTTCTTCACCTACACCAACCTCTTCATCGCCAGCATGCTGTTCCTGGTGCTGGCCGATGACCTGCTGTTCGTCTACCTGGGCTGGGAAGGGGTGGGGCTGTGCAGCTACCTGCTGATCGGCTTCTACTACAAGGATCGCAACAACGGCGCCGCCGCCCTCAAGGCGTTCGTGGTGACCCGGGTCGGCGACGTCTTCCTCGCCATCGGGCTCTTCGTGCTCTACCGCGAGCTCGGCACCCTCAACATTCACGAGCTGCTGGTGCGATCCCCTGCGATGTTTGCCGACGGCTCCCCTGCCCTGTCGTTCGCCTGCCTGATGCTGCTCGGCGGCGCGGTCGGCAAATCCGCCCAGCTGCCCCTGCAGACCTGGCTGGCGGACGCCATGGCGGGCCCGACCCCGGTCTCGGCACTGATCCACGCCGCCACCATGGTGACCGCCGGTGTCTACCTCATCGCCCGCACCCACGGCCTCTTCCTGCTGGCCCCGGAGATCCTCCATCTGGTGGCGCTGGTCGGTGCCATCACCCTGGTGCTGGCCGGTTTTGCCGCCCTGGTGCAGACCGACATCAAGCGGATCCTGGCTTACTCCACCATGAGCCAGATAGGCTACATGTTCCTGGCCCTGGGGGTCGGTGCCTGGGAAGGGGCCATCTTCCACCTGATGACCCACGCCTTCTTCAAGGCGCTCTTGTTCCTCTCCGCCGGGGCCGTCATAATCGCGACCCACCACGAGCAGAACATCTTCAAGATGGGAGACCTGCGCAAATCGCTGCCGCTGGTCTACGCCTGCTTCCTGGTGGGGGGCTCGGCCCTGGCCGCGCTGCCACTGGTGACCGCCGGTTTCTACAGTAAAGACGCCATCCTCTGGCAGGTGCAGGCCAGTGGCCAGAGCGCCCTGCTGTGGGCCGGTCTGGGTGGTGCCTTCCTCACCACCCTCTACACCTTCCGCCTCATCTTCATCGCCTTCCACGGCAAGGAGCAGACCCAGGCTCACGCCGGACAGGGCCTTGCCCACCATTTGCCACTGCTGGTGCTGCTGGTGCTCTCCACCGGAGTCGGCGCCCTCATCGTGCCACCGCTGGCAGGAGTGCTGCCGGCCGGCCCGGGAGATCACATCGAAGAGGGACGCCATGGCCTCGAGATCCTCTCCGGCGTCATCGCCGTGGCAGGCATTGCGCTGGCCGCCTTCCTCTTCCTCGGCGAACGTCGCCTGGCGAAGGGGATCGCCGAGAGTGCACTGGGGCGGGCTCTGTCCACCCTCTGGTTCAATGCCTGGGGCTTTGACTGGCTTTATGACCTGATTTGGGTCAAGCCCTACCTGCTGGCGACTCGCCTGCTCGGCAAGGATCCGCTGGACAGGATGATGAACCTGCCCGCCGTGCTGGCCCAGGGGGGGCATCAGCTGCTGGCCTGGACCGTCTCCGGCAAGTTGCGCTGGTACGCAGCCTCCATGGGGATGGGCGCCGCCCTGATCCTGGCCCTGCTGCTGCTCGGCTGATCCATGAGCCCAATATTGTGTGGCAGGCTCAGCGCCTGCCCGACTAGAACCTAGATGAGAGCTGATATCGTGACCTTACTCTGGATCTTGCTAATTCCCTTCATCGGCGGCTTGCTCTGCTGGCAGATGGAGCGGCTCGGCGGACAGTTTGTCCGCTGGGTGGCCCTCGCCTCCATGAGCGCCTGTCTGGTGCTCTCCAGCGCCATCTGGCTCGGTGGTGACTTCACCCTCGCCAACCCCGGCCTCCCCGTCTGGGCAGCCGAGTGGCAACAACCCTGGATCCCCCGCTTCGGCATCTCCCTGCACCTCGCCGTGGACGGGCTGTCGCTCCTGATGGTGATCCTCACCAGCTTCATCGGCGTGCTGGCCATCCTCTGTTCCTGGAAGGAGATCGTCCAGCGCATCGGCTTCTTCCACCTCAACCTGCTGTGGATCCTGGGGGGCGTGCTCGGCGTCTTCATGGCGGTGGATCTGTTCCTCTTCTTCTTCTTCTGGGAGATGATGCTGGTGCCGATGTACTTCCTGATTGCGCTCTGGGGCCACTCGGTCACCGATGGCAAGTCGCGCATCAACGCCGCCACCAAGTTCTTCATCTACACCCAGGCGAGCGGCCTCATCATGCTGGTGGCCATCCTGGGCCTGGTACTGACCCACCACGCCGCCACCGGTGTCTTCACCTTCAACTATCAGGAGCTGCTCAACACCCCCATGAGCAGCACGGTACAGTGGCTGCTGATGCTGGGCTTCTTCATCGCCTTCGCGGTCAAGATGCCCCTGGTGCCGCTCCATGGCTGGCTCCCTGATGCCCACAGCCAGGCGCCCACCGCAGGCTCCGTGGACTTGGCGGGCATCTTGCTGAAAACCGCGGCCTACGGCCTGCTGCGCTTCACTCTGCCGCTTTTCCCCGAGGCGTCCGCCGAGTTTGCCCCCTACGCCATGGTGCTCGGCCTCATCGGCATCGTCTATGGCGCCCTGCTGGCCTTTGCCCAGACCGATATCAAGCGGCTGGTTGCCTACACCAGCATCTCCCACATGGGCTTCGTGATGATCGCCATTTACTCCGGCAGCGAGCTCGCCCTGCAAGGGGCAGTGGTACAGATGATTGCCCACGGGCTCTCGGCCGCCGGCCTCTTCATCCTGTGCGGCCAGCTCTACGAGCGCCTGCACACCCGGGATCTGCGCCAGATGGGCGGTCTCTGGGGACGGTTGCGCTACCTGCCCGGCGTGATGCTGTTCTTCTCCGTCGCATCCCTCGGGATGCCGGGGACCGGCAACTTCGTCGGCGAGTTCCTGATCCTCATCGGCAGCTTCCAGGTGGCCCCCGTTATCACCGTCATCGCCACCTTCGGGCTGGTGCTGGCCTCGGTCTACTCCCTCATCATGCTGCAGCGGGCCTGCTTCGGGACGCCCCGGGAGGAGAGCATGCTCAAGGGGCTGGATACCCGGGAACTGACCATGATGCTGACCATCGCCGGCCTCTTGGTGCTGCTCGGTCTTTATCCCCAGCCGGTGCTCGACACCGCCAGCAGCAGCCTCCTGAGCGTGCTGCACTGGTACGCGCTGCCGGGCACGGGGGCGCTGCAATGATGCTTTCTCTTTCGCCTTCCTTGTCCATGTCGGGAGCACTGTCATGACGTTTACTGTTTCTCAACTGCTGGCCCTGCTGCCCCTGTTGCTGACCACGGGGGCCATGGTGGCCCTGATGCTGGCCATCGCCTGGAAGCGCTGTGACGACACCGCCTTCGTGGTCACCATCATCGGCCTCAACCTCGCGCTCTTCTCCCTGCCCATCGTGATGGCCCAAGGGGATCAGGGGGTCACTCCCCTGCTGCAAGTGGACGCTTACGCGGTCTTCTACATGGGGCTGGTGCTCATCGGGGCCCTGGCCACCTGCACCTTCGGTCGCACCTGGCTCAAGGGCTATCCGGACAACCGGGAAGAGTTCTACCTGCTGCTGCTCATCGCCACCGCCGGTGGTCTGGTGCTGGCGGCCTCCCGTCACCTCGCCTCTCTCTTCATCGGGATCGAGATGCTGACCCTGCCCATGTTCGGTCTGGTGGGGTATGCCTATCGCGAGCGGCGCTCGCTGGAAGCCAGCATCAAGTACATGGTGCTCTCCGCCAGTGCCACCGCCTTCCTGCTGTTCGGCATGGCACTGCTCTACGCCCAGGCCGGAAGCCTGAGCTTCAGCGATCTCGGTGTGACCCTGGCCCAGAGCCCGGCTCACCATCCGCTGCTGATGGGGGGCTTTGGCCTGATGCTGGTCGGCTTTGCGTTCAAGCTGTCCCTCGCCCCCTTCCACCTCTGGACCCCGGACGTCTATGAAGGGGCGCCGGCACCGGTGGCCACCTTCCTCGCCACCGTCAGCAAGATAGCCGTGTTCTGCGTGCTGCTGCGCTTCTACCTGGCAGTACCCGCCACCTCGGATCCCATGATCCACTGGCTGCTGGCGGCCATGGCGGTCGTCTCCATCGTGGTCGGCAACCTCCTGGCGCTGATCCAGACCAACATCAAGCGGATGATGGGTTACTCCTCCATCTCCCACTTCGGCTATCTGCTGGCGGTGGTGGTGGCAAGCCGCCTCGGCGAGATGCCGGTGGAAGCGGCGGGTGTCTACCTGCTGATGTACCTGTTCACCAGCCTGGGGGCCTTCGGCGTCATCAGCATGATGTCCAGCCCCTATCGCGGCAAGGATGCGGACTCCCTGCACAGCTATCGCGGTCTGTTCTGGAAGCGCCCCTATCTGACGGCGGTGATGACGGTGATGATGCTCTCCCTCGCGGGTATCCCCATGACGCTGGGCTTCATCGGCAAGTTCTACCTCATCGGCGTCACCGTCGATGCCAAGCTGTGGTGGCTCAGTGGCGCCATCGTGCTCGGCAGTGCCCTGGGGCTCTACTACTACCTGCGGGTCATGGTCACCCTCTACCTGCGTGAACCCGGCATGCAACTGCGCGATGCCAGGGCCGACTGGGCCTTCTCCTCCGGGGGCCTGGTGGTGCTGCTCTCAGCCATTCTGGTGGTATTGCTCGGCATCTACCCCCAGCCCGTCATCAGTCTGGTACAGGGCTTCCAGCACGTGGTGCTGCGCTAGCCTCAGGTTCACAGTTCACACAGCGAAACCGGCCTCCGTGGCCGGTTTTTTATGTCCGCCAAGGCCCGGTCCGGCTTGCCCGTCTGGCAGGCGATACCAGATCGGTCCTCTCAATCCATGCCATATCCTCCAGCAAGCAGCTCGCCGAGCAGCGAGCTGAAGATGGCCTTGCCCCCATCGTGCTCGCCTCCTCCTGCCCTCCCCATTCTCAGACCCATGCCCATAAAAAAACCGGCCACTGGGGCCGGTTTTTGGTTTCTTGCTGGCGCTTAACCCAGGCGAACCCGAGCATTGCGGAACATGCGCATCCAGGCGCCATCCTCTCCCCAGTTGTCCGGGTGCCAGGAGTTGGCCACGGTGCGGAACACCCGCTCCGGGTGCGGCATCATGATGGTGGCGCGGCCGTCCGCACTGGTCACCGCGGTGATACCGTCAGGGGAGCCGTTGGGGTTGGCCGGGTATTGCACGGTGACGTTGCCGCGGTTGTCCACGAAACGCAGCCCCACCAGACCGCTCTGTTGCAGCGCAGCCAGGTGAGCGGCATCGCGCACTTCCACGCGCCCTTCCCCGTGGGAGACGGCAATCGGCATCACAGAGCCAGCCATCCCGGCGAAGAAGGCAGACGGGGAGTCCTGCACTTCCACCAGGCTGAAGCGCGCCTCGAAGCGCTCGGAGCGGTTGCGCACGAAGCGCGGCCAGAGATCGGCCCCCGGGATGAGGTCGCGCAGGTTGGACATCATCTGGCAACCGTTGCACACCCCCAAAGAGAGGGTATCGCCGCGCTCGAAGAAGCGCTGGAACTGCTCACGGGCGTTGTCGTTGAACAGGATGGACTTGGCCCAGCCTTCCCCCGCCCCCAGCACGTCGCCGTAGGAGAAGCCGCCACAGGCCACCAGGGTCTGGAAATCTTCCAGCTTGATGCGCCCCTCGAGGATGTCGCTCATGTGCACGTCGACAGCGGTAAAGCCGGCGCGGTCAAAGGCGGCCGCCATCTCCACGTGGGAGTTGACCCCCTGCTCGCGCAGCACCGCCAGACGGGGAGAAACCCCGCGAGCGATATAGGGCGCGGCCACGTCGTCGGACGGGTTGTAGGTGAGCCTGGCCTGCAAACCCGGATCGGTGGCGTCCTGGCGGGCGGCATGCTCCTGATCCGCGCACTCCGGGTTGTCACGCAGGCGCTGCATCTGCCAGCTGGTCTCGCCCCAGATGGTGCGAAGGGCGGTGCGGCTGGCGCGATACACCTCGCTGCCGGCACGCTGGAACAGGATGAGGTCGTCTTCGCGCACCGTGCCCAGCACATGGGAGCAGGCTGCCAGACCGTGACCGGCCAGCAGGGTCAGCACCGCTTCCTTGTCTTCGCGACGAACCTGGATGACGGCCCCCAGCTCCTCGTTGAACAGGGCCGGCAGCAGGTCGCCACCCACGCGATCGAGCTGGATATCGAGGCCGCAGTGACCGGCAAACGCCATCTCGGTCAGGGTGACGAAAAGGCCGCCGTCGGAGCGGTCGTGGTAGGCAATCAGCTTGCGATCCGCCACCAGCGCCTGGATGGCGTTGAAGAAGCCCTTGAGCTGGACCGGGTTGTCCAGATCCGGGGCACTTTGCCCAAGCTGGCGGTAAACCTGGGCCAGGGCCGAGGCGCCGAGGCGCTGCTTGCCGTTGCCAAGGTCGATGAGGATAAGGTCGGTCTCACCGAGATCGGTGCGCAGTTGCGGGGTCACGGTATTGCGCACGTCCTCGACCCGGGCAAAGGCGGAGATGAGCAGGGAGAGCGGCGAGGTGACGCTGCGCTCTTCCCCGTCCTGCTGCCAGCGGGTCTTCATGGACATGGAGTCCTTGCCCACCGGGATGGTGATGCCAAGGGCCGGGCAGAGCTCTTCGCCCACCGCTTTCACGGCTTCGTAGAGACCCGCATCTTCACCCGGGTGGCCGGCTGCGGACATCCAGTTGGCGGAGAGCTTGACCCGCTTGAGGGAGCCGATATTGGCCGGTGCCAGGTTGGTCAAGGCCTCGGCCACCGCCATGCGGGCGGAGGCGGCATGAGAGAGCAGCGCCACCGGGGTGCGCTCGCCCATGGACATGGCTTCACCGTGGTAGCTGTCGTAGGTCGCGGCGGTAACGGCGCAGTCAGCCACCGGGATCTGCCAGGGGCCGACCATCTGGTCGCGGTTGACGAGGCCCGTTACGGTGCGATCGCCGATGGTGATGAGGAAGGACTTCTCCGCCACGGTCGGCAGGCGCAGCACGCGCTCGGCGGCGTCGCTGAGGGTGATGCCGTCCAGTTGCAGCGCCTTGCCCTGGGCGGGCAGGCTCTGCACGTCGCGGTGCATCTTGGGCGCCTTGCCAAGCAGCACGTCCAGCGGCAGATCGATGGGCTGGTTGTCAAAGTGATCATCAGAGAGAGTGAGATGCTTCTCTTCGGTGGCGGTGCCGATGACGGCATAGGGGGCGCGTTCGCGCTCGCACAAAGCCTTGAACAGAGGCAGCTTGTCCTGGGCCACGGCCAGCACATAGCGCTCCTGGGATTCGTTGCACCAGACTTCCAGCGGGCTCATGCCCGGTTCGTCGTTCGGAATGGCACGCAAGTCGAAGCGACCACCGCGATCCCCGTCGCTCACCAGCTCCGGCATGGCGTTGGAGAGACCACCGGCGCCCACGTCGTGGATGAAGACGATGGGGTTGTCGTCCCCCAGTTGCCAGCAGCGGTCGATCACTTCCTGGCAGCGACGCTCCATCTCGGGGTTGTCACGCTGCACGGAGGCGAAGTCGAGATCTTCGGCAGACTGACCGGACGCCATGGAGGAGGCTGCGCCGCCACCCAGGCCGATGTTCATGGCCGGACCACCCAGCACGATGAGGGCCGCCCCCACCGGGATCTCCCCTTTCTGGACGTGCTCGCTGCGGATGTTGCCGATGCCACCCGCCAGCATGATGGGCTTGTGGTAGCCGCGCACCTCGACGCCGTTGTGGCTCGGCACCTGCTCTTCGAAGGTACGGAAGTAACCCAGGATGGCAGGGCGACCGAATTCGTTGTTGAAGGCGGCGCCGCCAAGGGGCCCTTCCTGCATGATGTCAAAGGCGCTGACGATGCGGCTCGGCTTGCCGAAGTCCTGCTCCCAGGGCTGCTCGAAACCGGGGATGCGCAGGTTGGAGACGGAGAAGCCCACCAGGCCCGCCTTGGGTTTGGCGCCACGGCCTGTCGCACCCTCGTCGCGGATTTCGCCGCCGGAGCCGGTGGCGGCACCCGGGAAGGGAGAGATGGCGGTCGGGTGGTTGTGGGTCTCCACCTTCATCAGGATGTCGACGCGCTCCTGGTGATACTGGTACTCACCGTTGGCGGGGCTCGGGAAGAAGCGGCCACCCTGGCTGCCTTCCATCACCGCGGCGTTGTCTTTGTAGGCAGACAGGACATGATCCGGCGTCTGCTCGAAGGTGTTCTTGATCATCTTGAACAGCGACTTGGGCTGCTGCTCGCCGTCGATGGTCCAGTCAGCGTTGAAGATCTTGTGACGGCAATGCTCGGAGTTCGCCTGGGCAAACATGTAGAGCTCGATGTCGTTGGGATTGCGACCCAGCCGGGTGAAGTTGGTCACCAGGTAATCTATTTCGTCATCGGCCAGGGCCAGACCCAGGGTCACGTTGGCCTCTGCCAGGGCGGCGCGACCACCACCCAGCACATCTACCTGGGTAAAGGGGCGCGGCTCGTGGTGAGCAAACAGGGCGGCGGCCTCGTTCATCTCGGCAAAGACCACTTCCATCATGCGATCGTGCAGCAGGGCCGCGATCTCGCTGCGCTGGGCCACGCTCAGCTCACCCTTGGCCTGCACGTAATAGGCAATGCCGCGCTCCAGCCGCTTGACCTGTTTCAGGCCGCAGTTGTGGGCGATGTCGGTTGCTTTGGAAGACCAGGGGGAGATAGTGCCGGGGCGGGGGGTAACGAGGAACAGCTGACCGCTGGGGGTGTGTTCCGGGATGGTCGGGCCGTAGCGCAGAAGCTGGCCCAAGGTCGCTCGCTCGGGGGGCGACAGCGGGCTCGTCAGCTCGGCAAAATGCACGTATTCCGCATAGACGCTTGCTATCTCTACTCCTCTCTGTGCGCAGCTCTGCAGCAGCTTGTGGACACGAAACTCAGACAGTGCTGGGGCACCACGCAAGATTTCCATATACCTTTCTCACCAAGTTTTAGAGTGTGGGGGGATTTGAGACGCGCGTATTATAGGGATCAGGCCCATCCTGAACAAACGTTTTTCTCATCTCGCGCGGTGTGACTCCCTTCATACTCTCTGGTATAAAGGTGCCTCTTTTTTGACAAATGCCGATTTTTTCAACAAGGGTACTCACCTACTTGCGCTGCATTTTTCGACTGTTCATCGGGATGATGTTGACGCTGGCCCTGGCCGGTTGCGACTTCTACCACCCCTCCAGCCAACTGGAGCAGATCCGCCAGCGAGGCGAGATCCGGGTTGGCACCCTCTATGGCCCCACTTCCTATTACCAGCGTGACGACACCGCACTGGGGTTCGACTACGAGCTGGCGCAGCTTTACGCCGACTGGCTGGGAGTCAAGCTGACCATAGTACCGGCCTACAGCACCGCCGAGCTGGTCGAGCAACTGCAAAAGGGCAAGCTGGATCTCGCCGCCGCCGCCATCGTCGTGACCCCGGAGCGGCGCAAGCTGTTCCGCTTCGGCCCAGGCTTCTACCAGGTCTCCCCCAAGCTGGTCTATCGCAACGGCTCCCCCAGGCCCAAGAACCTCGGTGACATCAAGGGCAGCATAGTGGTGCCGGCGGGCTCCACCGGCGAGGACCTGATGAAGGAGCTGGCCAAGCAGTACCCCAACCTGAAGTGGAGCACCAATCGGGATGCGGACGTGGAAGAGCTGCTCAAGCAGGTGGCCGACGGCAAGGTGGACTACACGGTGGTGCAGGACACCATACTGGCCCGTACCCAGCGCTACTACCCCGAACTCACCGAAGGCTTGACCCTCGCCAGCAAGCAGACCGTGGCCTGGGCCATGACCAAGCTGCCCGACGACAGCCTCTACGCCAGCATCATCGACTTCTTCGGTCAGCGCTTCATGGATGGCGCCATCGCCAAGCTCGACGAGAAGTACTTCGGCCACGTGCAGAACTTCGATTTCGTCGACACCCGTACCTTCCTGCAACGGGCCAAGAGCCTGCTGCCCAAGTACCAAGCGCTGTTCCAGACCCACGCCAAGGATATCGACTGGCGGCTGCTGGCCGCCATCAGCTATCAGGAATCCCACTGGGATCCCCAGGCACGCTCCTACACCGGGGTGCGTGGCATGATGATGCTCACCGGCCCGACCGCCAAGGCGATGGGGGTAAACGATCGCACCCACCCGGAAGAGAGCATCAAGGGGGGCGCCCGCTACCTGCAGGAGATGATGGCGAAGGTGCCCGACTCGGTCCCGGCGGACGAGAAAGTGTGGTTTGCCCTCACCGCCTACAACATCGGCTACGGCCACATGATGGATGCCCGCCGCCTGACCAAGGAGCTGGGCAAGAACCCGGACGCCTGGAGCGACGTGAAAGAGGTGCTGCCCCTGTTGCAGCAGTCACGCTGGCATCGCAAGGTGCGCTATGGCTATGCCCGTGGCGGCGAGGCGCGCAACTATGTCAACAACGTGCGCCAGTACTACCAGAGCCTGCTCTGGCTCGACAACGAACAGCAGAAGGCCCATCGTCGCGAGGAGCTGGACGAGGACGACAGCAGCGAGCCGGACGTGCCAGCACAGCGTCCGGCCATCATCGCCGAAGTGGTCAAACAGATCATCACCCCCTAGCCTCGCCGGGGGTGTGTTTTCCTGCCCTGTTCTCTGTTACCATCCTTGGGTATACGAGGGGCGCTGGAGCGAACTTATTGCAATGTATTCATTGCGTTGCAGTTCCTGCCAAGGGCCCTTTCGGCCCCACGCAAGACCAGGGAGGAGAACAGGATGCGAGCACGCAGAAGAGCCATATTGGCCCGAAAAACCAAATGTGCCTGGAGCCCGAGACGCAAGCTCAAGCTGGCCGACATGAAACGCAAGATCTGGCACAGAAACCGCTCCTTCACGCTGCTGATAGCGGAGCACACAGTATAAACCCGGCATCAGCCGGGTTTTTTTATGGCTATGTCCCAATTACGTGTTGCATCGGGTGCCCTAGCGCCTCATGCAAACACATCTTGGTATTTACCTCCCTGCCGTAACGTTCCAGCATCCTGCGCCAGCCCAGATAATTCCTCAGGTAGTGGGTTGCGACTCCATGGAATCGTTCCATCCACTCCTTCAACCGCCGGTGATATCCGTTCACATGCTGGATGTGGTATGCCCCAATGACTCGCTCACCTAGACGGTTGTGCACCACCTGATGTGTTATGCCCCGCGCTTGGCTGAAACTGGCATACACCCCTGCACCATCACTGCAGAGCACTGCATCGGGCGCGATGAGTGGCTGCAACACCGCTTTTACCGTCTGCGCATCCAGCCTTTCCAGCTGAAAGTCGGCTTGATGGCCCGCCCTGTCCTGCACCACCATCACCGGGATGTAATCCCGCCCGGTCCCCCGGGTACGCCCTTTCCCGCCACGATGTCTTGCCGGACGAGGCAACCCTCGCTGCCCCTTGAACGATTCGAGGAAGAAGGTTTCATCCACTTCCACAATGCCTTCTTCCCATGTTGCCTGGTGGTTTGCCATCGCCTTCAGGAAGCGGTGACGCCACAAGAAGGCGGTGTTCTTGCAAACACCGCAGCGGACGGCGGCCTGGCGGACAGTGAGCCCGTCGATGAGAGCCTGGGCGTAGTCCTCCCAATGCTCAGCCTTACGTAATCTGGCCAAAGGCGTCTTGGTGAGGAGGGAGCTGGTTCGCCGACACTGCTTACAACGGTAACGACGCAGCCCACGGCTCCAGCCCCAGGGGGCCAGCTGGGTGTCATCCGCCTGGCAGTGGGGACAGCCGCAGCATGTGGGTAACTGGGCATGGAGGGACGTAATCGGGTGTGGAGCGGCGAGCTCATGCTGAGCGACACGGCGCTGACGCAGAGTAAGTAATGGAAAGAGGGACAACAGGTGTTGGAAGGCTGGCGTATCCATGATGAAGGTCCTCGCGGTGATGACCTACTTCCAGATTAGCCTTCCAACACATAATTGGGACAGCGCCTTTTTTATGCCTTGTCAGGCTGCGCTTCAAACAGAACGGTGCGCTTGGAGACCAGGGTGTTGCAGTGGTTGCAAAAATAATCCACCGCGCCGCAAGCCCGAAGCCGCTCCAGCTCCTGCCCGCAGGCAGGACACAGGGTCCGGATGCGATAACGGGCCTGACACTGGCCACACGTCGTCTCCTGGCTGCGGCTGTCCAGTTCGCCCTGACAGGCAGGGCAGGTCAGCGTGTTCATTCTCTTCTCGACTCCTCTTTACGTCACTGTGCACCGGCATCACTCGCAGCTCCTCCCCCGGTTTGTCTGCCCTGAGGAGGGCCACCAAGAAAAACGGCTGCCGGTAAGGGCAGCCGCAGGGCTTTATTTCTTCGCTTTGGCCTTGAGCAGGCGCTTGCGCTGGCGTTCCTGGCTCAGGGTCAGGGTGTTCTTCTTGCCCTCGAACGGGTTGACCGACTCCTGGAACTCCACCCGGATCGGCGTTCCCATGATCTTCAACGACTTGCGGAAGTAGTTGATGAGGTAGCGCTTGTAGGAGTCCGGCAGGTCATTCAACTGGTTGCCGTGGATCACGATGCGCGGCGGGTTGTAGCCACCGGCGTGGGCATACTTCAGCTTGACCCGGCGACCGTTCACCATGGGCGGCTGGTGATCTTCCTGGGCCATCTGCATGATGCGGGTCAGCATGGCGGTGCTGGTGCGGCGAGTCGCGGACTCGTAAGCCTCGTTGATGGATTCGAACAGGTGACCGACGCCACTGCCGTGCAGGGCGGAGATGAAGTGCACCCGGGCGAAGTCGATGAAGCCCAGACGTCTGTCCAGCTCGTTCTTGACGTCCTCTTTCACCTTCTGATCCAGGCCGTCCCACTTGTTGACCACCAGTACCACGGAGCGGCCGCTGTTGAGCACGAAGCCGAGGATGCTCAAGTCCTGATCCGTGATGGTCTCCCGAGCGTCAATGACCAGCAGGCAGACGTTGGCATCTTCAATCGCCTTGAGCGTCTTGATGACGGAGAACTTCTCCACCGTCTCGTGCACCTTGCCACGGCGACGCACGCCGGCGGTGTCGATGACCACGTATTTCTGATCGTCGCGCTCCATGGGGATGTAGACGGAGTCGCGGGTGGTACCCGGCATGTCGTAGACGATGACCCGATCTTCACCCAGCATGCGGTTGGTCAGGGTCGACTTGCCGACGTTGGGACGACCGACGATAGCAAATTTGATGGGCAGGTCGGCGAACGGCGTCTCCTTGGTGTCTTCCCGGGTGTCGAGCTCACCGGCAGCCACCATGCGCAGCAGGGCCTCTTCGTCGAACTCCTCCAGCTCCTCTTCCTCTTGTGCCTCGGTGGCAGAGCCGACCAGGGTCTCGAGGTGGGGGGCCAGGGCCAGCTCCAGCAGGCTCAGTACGCCACGGCCGTGGGCGGCCGCCATCTGGTAGACCTCGCCCAGGGCCAGACCGTAGAACTCGGACACCGCGGAGTCACCGTCGATGCCGTCGGTCTTGTTGGCCACCAGAAACACCTTCTTGTGGGTCTTGCGCAGGTGCTCGGCGATGGCCTGATCCGCCGCGGTGAGACCGGCACGGGCATCCACCATGAAGAGCACCACATCGGCCTCTTCGATGGCCAGCAGGGACTGCTCGGCCATCTTCAGCTCGATCCCCTCCTCGGTGCCATCGATACCGCCGGTATCGACCACGATAAATTCCAGCTCGCCCAGCTTCGCCTGGCCATATTTGCGGTCCCGGGTCAGGCCGGGGAAGTCGGCAACCAGGGCATCCCGGGTACGGGTCAGGCGGTTAAACAGGGTGGATTTCCCCACGTTGGGGCGGCCCACCAGGGCAACTACAGGAGTCATAAAAGCCTCATTCTCAAGACGACAAAGGCTCCGGGTCCGAAGACCAGGAGCCGGATATTCACATTATCGGACGATCAAGGACGCTTGAGGGCGTACAACTTGCCGTCACGGCTCTGCACATACAGGGTGTCACCCTCCACCAGCGGAGCGGCATAGAGACCACTGCTGTCGAGCTGCTGCATGGCCTTGATGGTCCCGTCGGTACGGTCCAGCCAATACAGGTAACCTTCCACATCGCCGACCACCACATAGTCACCCAGGATGACGGGGGCGGTCACGGTGCGGTTTTCCAGCTGGGTGTTGGACCACAGCTCGAGACCGTTGCGACGATCGACCGCAAACAGATGGCTGCGGCTGTCGGTCAGCACGATGGCATTGCCGGTCACCGCCATGTCGCGATAACCGGAATACTTGCGCTTCCACACTTCGTCGCCGCTCATCAGCTTGCGCGCCATCAACTGGCCGTTGTAGGCGATGGCGTAGAGCTCATCACCGGCAATCAGCGGGCTGGCATCGACGTCTACCATCCGATCCAGTTCGGTGGCGCCGCGCGGGTCAGCCACCTTGGATTGACGCACAGGCTGGCCGTTGCTCAGCAGGGCGATGCCCACCTTGCCATCGGCGCGGCCATAGATGACGGCACCGTTGGTGATGATGGGGGCGCCGGCACTGCGCAGGGTCAGGGGCGGCTGCTCTTCGGACAGGGTCCACTGCAGCTTGCCTTCGTCGGTATCGAGCGCCACCAGGCGACCGGAGGTGGTCAGCACCACCACGCGGCCATCCTCGACGGCGGGGCTCGCCACCACTTCCCCAGGAACCGTGGTCTGCCACAGCACTTCGCCGTTGGCCTCGTTCAGGGCGTAGACCACCCCGTTTTCGGACCCGAGGAACAACTTGCCGTAGCGAGAGACCAGACCACCGGAGAGACGGGCACTGCGCTTGTCGGCGTTGATGGGCAGATCTGCCAGATCCACGCTCCACAGCTCCTTGCCGCTCTCGCGCTCGAAGGCGGTCACATCGCCATCGCGGGCCGCTGCATAGATGCGGTCCTCTTCCACCACCGGCTTGAGCTGGGAGTAGAAGTCGCCGATGCCATCCCCGACCGAGGAGGACCATGCGGTATCGGCAGTGAACGCGGACTCGACCTTGGGCAGGGGTGCCATGGGGTTGAGATCTTCTTCCGAACTGAACAGGGAGCAGCCCTGCAAGGCGAAGGAGACAGCCACCCCCAGCGCCATTCGCTTGTACAGATTACGCATCCGGAGCCTCGCCCGCAGTGACGGCTGGCAGCGCCAGATCATCCATCTTCAGCTTGAGTTCGGCGCTGCTCTGCAGGCCGCCGGCATCCGCCGCCGCCTGATAGGCATCGCGCGCTTCTTCGGCCTTGCCCTGCTTTTGCAGGATGTCGCCGCGCACTTCCGCCACCTGGGCCTTGAAGGCGTCGTTGTTGATCTTGCCAAGCTGGGCCAGGGCCTCGTCAGCCTTGCCCTGATCGCTCAGGACCCGTGCCAGACGCAGGGCGGCGATGGGCTTGATGCTGTCGTCGCCACTGGCGGCCACCTGGGTCAGCTGCTCGGCAGCCAGATCCAGCTTGCCCGCCTTGACGGCAGCCGCGGCCAGTTGCAGAGCGGCCAGCTCGGCATAGGCGTCACCCTTGTGAGCGGTAATGAAGCTCTTTGCCTGCTCCAGGGCGGCGTCGTCCCCCTTGGCGAGCTGGGCGGTCATCTCGTTGTAAGCCTGGGAGGCGGCTTCCTGGTTGTTCTGCTGCATCTCGTTGTAGTAGCGCCAGCCAAAGAGGCCGACCAGACCGATCACGGTCCCGGCGATCACCGAGGTACCGTTCTCTTTCCACCAGTTCTTGATGACCTCAACCTGTTGTTCTTCAGTGGTATACACTTCCACAGCTTACTCTCCTTTCGCTGCCAGCAGGGCGATGGCGGCATCGACCGAGACGGTCTGTTGCTCGGCCTGGCCACGCAGATATTTGATGGTGATCTCCCCGCTTTGCACCTCGGTCTCCCCAAGGATCAGGGCAATGGCCGCGCCGCTCTTGTCGGCACGCTTGAGTTGTTTCTTGAAGTTGCCGCCGCCGCAGTGGCTCATGAGGCGCAAGTCCGGCAGGGCATCGCGCAGGCGCTCTGCCAGGGCGAAGCCAGCCTGCTCGGTCCCCTCACCCACCATGCAGAGATAGACATCCACCGCCGGGCGGATGTCAGCATTGAGTTCGAGGGTTTCAAGCATCAGCACCAGACGCTCCATGCCCATGGCAAAGCCCACTGCCGGGGTCGGCTGGCCACCGAGCTGCTCCACCAGGCCGTCGTAGCGACCACCGGCACAGACGGTGCCCTGGGCCCCCAGGCTGTTGGTCACCCACTCAAACACGGTCAGGTTGTAGTAGTCGAGGCCGCGCACCAGACGCTCGTTCACCTCGAACTGGATGCCGGCCGCCGTGAGCAGGCGCTTGAGCCCTTCGAAGTGAGCCAGGCTCTCTTCGCCCAGGTGATCGAACAGACGGGGGGCACCCGCCAGGATGGCCTGCACTTTCTCGTCCTTGGAGTCGAGCACCCGCAAAGGGTTGCTGTACATGCGGCGCTGGCTCTCTTCGTCCAGCTCGCTCTTGTACTGTTCCAGATAGGCGACCAGGGCATCGCGATAGGCGGCACGTTCGTTGCTCTGGCCGAGGGTGTTGAGCTGCAGGGTCACGTGATCGCTGATGCCGAACAGGCGCCACAGGCGGTGGGTCAGCATGATGAGCTCGGCATCGATGTCCGGCCCGTTGATGCCGAACAGCTCGACCCCGAACTGATGGAACTGGCGATAGCGACCTTTCTGGGGACGCTCGTGGCGGAACATGGGGCCCATGTACCACATCCGGCGTTCCTGGTTGTAAAGCAGACCGTGCTCGATGCCGGCACGCACGCAACTGGCGGTCCCTTCCGGACGCAGGCTCAGGCTGTCGCCGTTGCGGTCTTCAAAGGTGTACATCTCTTTTTCGACCACGTCGGTCACTTCACCGATGGCACGCTTGAACAGATGGGTCTGCTCGACGATGGGCATGCGCACTTCGCTGTAGCCATAGCTGGCCACGACCTGGCGCAGGATCTGTTCTACTTTCTGCCATACCGGGCTCTGCTCCGGCAGGCAATCATTCATACCGCGAATAGCTTGGATCTGTTTTGCCACGTTGATACTCGAGAAAAAGAGGTAAAATTTGGCCGCATTATAGGGATTTTCGACCCCGAGGTAAAATCGGGAGCCCGGATGCGGGATGTAAAATCAACAACCTAAAGCCGGGGCCACCCCAGGTGGCCCCGTCATCGTTCAACCTTTGTCCACCTGGATCTGGTTGGCCGGATCCAGCATGGCAGCCCGGGCACGGATGCGACGCTCCAGAGTCGGGATCAAATCCTTGTTGTCGAGCCGGTCGACCCGCTGGCCCCCCTCGTAGAAGGCACTCTTGTTGGCGGCGCCCGCAAGGCCGAGATCTGAGACCAGCGCCTCCCCCGGACCGTTCACCACACAGCCGATGATGGAGACATCCATCGGGGTGATGATGTCTTCGAGCCGCTCTTCCAGGGCATTGACCGTGCCGATGACGTCGAACTCCTGACGGGAGCAGGAGGGACAGGCGATGAAGTTGATGCCGCGGGAACGGATGCGCAGGGATTTGAGGATGTCGAAGCCCACCTTCACCTCTTCCACCGGATCGGCGGCCAGGGAGATGCGCAGGGTGTCGCCAATCCCTTCGCTCAGCAACATGCCAAGGCCAATGGCGGACTTGACCGCGCCGGCGCGAAAACCGCCCGCTTCCGTGATGCCCAGATGCAGGGGTTGATCGATCTGCTTGGCCAGCAGGCGATAGGCACCGACCGCCAGGAAGACATCGGACGCCTTGACGCTCACCTTGAAGTTCTGGAAGTCGAGGCGATCCAGGTAATCCACGTGGCGCATGGCGGACTCCAGCAGCGCCTCTGGGGTCGGCTCGCCGTATTTCTCCTGGAGATCACGCTCAAGGGAACCGCCGTTGACGCCGATGCGGATGGGGATGTTGTAGTGACGGGCGCAATCCACCACCGCACGCACCCGCTCCTCGTTGCCGATGTTGCCCGGGTTGATGCGCAGGCAATCGGCCCCGTATTCGGCCACTTTGAGGGCGATGCGGTAGTCGAAGTGGATGTCGGCCACGATGGGGATGCGGGTCTGCTGCTTGATGAGCTTGAACGCTTCCGCCGCCTCCATGGTGGGGACGGAGACCCGGACGATGTCGGCGCCGACCCGCTCGATCCGCTGGATCTGCTCGACGGTAGCGGCCACGTCCGTGGTCTTGGTGTTGGTCATGGTCTGTACCGTGATGGGGGCATCGCCCCCAACCGGCACGTTGCCGACCATGATCTGTCTGGATTTGCGACGAACGATGGGTGATTCGTGTGCGGGCTTTTCGTGAACAGACATGGCGGACTGATTACTCCTGCGGCAGTGAGAAGCGGGCAGTCCGGCCGTTGTTGTAACGGCTCATGTCGAAGGACTTGCCCTGATATTCGAGATTGACCGCCATGGGCGCGCCAATGATGAATCTGAGTGGCTCGGGTCCTTCCAGTACCAGTTCGTCGTTCGCCTTCTTCAGACCGCTGAACAGGGTCTTGCCGTTGGCATCCTTGACGTCCAGCCAGCAATCGGCGGTGAAGCTCATCTTGAGCTGGGGCGCCTTGGCGGGCTCGGTGGTCGTGCTCTCGGCAGTCGAGACCGCGCCGGAAACGTCCGTCGGGACGGCTGCGCTGGCATCCGTAGCGACCACAGGCAGGGTCGCGGTGGCACCGCTCACCACAACCTGGGTGGACACGGCATCGGACGCTGCGGGCAGCACGGGCTCGGCGACCTCCACGGCGGGGGCAACATTCGCTTCCGGCGTATTGACGGTCGCGCTCATCTCGGTCGCCGCCAAGGCGTCGTCACCGGCAGAGCGGCGCGCCGTGCTCTGCCACCACCAGGCGACGGAGAGCCCGATCAGCACCAGAATCACCAACCAGGTCACCACCTTGAGCCGGCTGTCATTGGCCTGCTGGCGGGAGCGACGGGAGAAGCTCTGCATGTCGATGTTGTCGGGGGGAGTCAGTCCCAGCTTTTCGTAGGCGGCGAGGATGGTCTCCTCGGGGATGCCCACGAGCTTGGCATAGGCCCGCAGATAGCCACGAATGAAGGTATGGGACGTGTGCTTGTCATAGGTATCCGCTTCGATGGCGGCGATCAGGGTCAGACGAAGGTGAATGCGGGACGCAACCTGTTCCCGGGTCCAGCCGAGCTGTTCACGGGCATTGCGCAGCAGCTGGCCTGGGCCAACTGCCTGGGAGTCGTCTTGGAAATCGTGTGGCTGTTCAGTAGTCATTGGCTAAGTAACGCTTGGCTTGTTGCGAAGTGGGATATTGCCTTACCAGCTCAGTCCCGAATTGGTGAAGTAATGCCGGTTTGTCCATGGCCTGGGCCAGCCGCAGCCGGAGCCAGAGGCTCTCCTCGTTCTCCTCTGCCACGTCGGCAAAGCGCACGAGGTAAGACTGGACATCAGGAAGCTTGCCATCTTTCATGGAAAGCTCGGCCATGTCCAGCAATAACCTAGGATTGCGGGGATTATACCCCAAGGCCAGACGATAATACTCGCCAGCCTTGTCATTTCTGTGATTTTGCATCGAGCAGAGCGCCGCATTCTCGTAGGTATCGGCGATCTTCACGTAATCGGGCTGGCTGACGGCCTGCAAGAACGCCTTTTCCGCTTCGTCGAAGCGGCCACGGTTGCAGAGGAAGGCGCCATAGTTGTTCATCGCGTCAGCATTGGACGGATCCATGGCCAGCGCTTTCTTGTAGCTCGCCTCGGCGGCCTTGAAATCCGACACCTGCTGATAGAAATAGGCAAAACCGATGTAGACCTGAGGATTGTTGGGATCGTACTGAAGGGCGCGGTCGAGATTGAATTTGGCCTGCTCGGCATTGCCCTGGCGCAGATACTGGATACCCAGATCGAGACGAGTCTGGGCGGCGGCCTTGAGGTCGGGACCCACTTCACGCTGGGTCGAATTCTGGCCAGCGTAAGTGGTCTCTGTGACACAGCCTGGCAGCGCACAGAGCGCTGCCACTACGATCAATGTACGGATATCCATTTCCTGTCTATACAATGGCTTAGGAGTTAAACCATTTTGACGGAAATCCCATCCTGTTGCATCCGATTTTTCATGGTGCGCTTGGTGCGGTCGATCACCTCCCCCACCAACTGCCCACAGGCGGCGTCAATGTCGTCACCACGGGTTTTGCGCACGATGACGGTCAGGCCGTATTCCATCAGCACCTTGGAGAAACGGTCGATACGGCTGTTGCTCGGCTTGCCAAACGGGTTGCCCGGGAAGGGGTTGAACGGGATCAGGTTGATCTTGCAAGGGGTTTCCTTGAGGACCTTGGCCAGCTCATGGGCATGCTGCATGTCGTCGTTGATGTGGTCGAGCAGCACATACTCCACGGTCACCCGGCCTCCGTTGGCGTTGGACTTGGCCAGATAGCGACGTACCCCGGCAAGGAAGGCTTCGATGTTGTACTTGTCGTTGATCGGCATGATCTCGGAGCGAAGCGCATCGTTCGGCGCATGCAGGGAGATGGCCAGGGCAACATCGATCTGGTCGCCCAGCATGTCCAGCGCCGGCACCACACCGGAGGTGGAGAGAGTGACGCGGCGCTTGGAGATGCTGAAGCCGAAGTCATCCATCATCAGCTTCATGGCCGGTACCACGTTGGCGAGGTTGAGCAGCGGCTCACCCATGCCCATCATCACCACGTTGGTGATGGGGCGCTTGCCACCCACCACTTTGGCGGCACGCCACACCTGGCCGATGATCTCGGAGACTTTCAGGTTGCGGTTGAACCCTTGCTGGGCGGTGGAGCAAAAGGTGCACGCCAGGGCGCAGCCCACCTGGGAGGAGACGCACAGGGTAGCGCGGTCCGCTTCCGGAATGTAGACGGTCTCCACCTCCTGATCGCCCACCTGCAGCGCCCATTTGATGGTGCCATCGGCGGAGCGCTGTTCACGGCTGATCTCGGGGGCACGGATCTCGGCAATCGCCTTGAGCCGCTCGCGCAGCGCCTTGTTGACGTTGCTCATCTGATCGAAATCATCACAACCGAAGTGATAGATCCACTTCATTATCTGATCTGCCCGGAACGGCTTCTCGCCCAACTCGACGAAGAAGGCACGCATGGCATCCCGGTCGAGATCCAGCAGGTTGGTTTTTGTTTCGCTCATCAGGGGCCTCAGCTCACACACTTCATAAATTATCGGCTGACCTACGTCAGGGGGCGGCATTGTACAAATAATGGGTCTGGCTTTCCACCTGGAGAATAAGTGGATATTGGCAGGATGACCAAAAAACAAAAGGGAGCCGAAGCTCCCTTGGTCACCAGCAGACAACATCAGCCGCGCGGGCAGATCTCGTCGTCGGAGAAGAAGTAGGCAATTTCACGGGCGGCAGAGGCCGGGGCATCGGAGCCGTGGACGGCGTTGCGATCGATGCTCTCGGCGTAGCAGGCGCGCAGGGTGCCGGCCAGGGCCTCTTTCGGGTTGGTGGCGCCCATGATTTCACGGTGACGACGGATGGCGTCTTCACCTTCCAGCACCTGTACCATGACGGGGCCAGAGGTCATGAAGCCGACCAGACCATCATAAAACGGCTTGCCCTGGTGCTCGGCGTAGAAACCGGCGGCCTGTTCGCTGGTCAGGTGCAGCATCTTGGCAGCAACCACTTTCAGTCCGGCGCTTTCGAAGCGGCTGTAAATGGCACCAATCAGGTTCTTGCTGACCGCATCCGGCTTGACGATGGAGAAGGTACGTTCGATAGCCATTGAGTTCTTTCCTTAACTACAGAGTTTTATTGTAGGAATCCATGTTCGGCGGCGATTATACGTAAACAAAAAACGAAATAACACACAAAAAATCAACTTTTTGTTAAACAAAAGAATCCTTGAAACAACATGGTGACTCATCTTGTGCCAGGGTAGAGAGAAAAAATGTGCGCTTGCGCACGATCGGCATGCTAATGCCTCAAAACCGTATCAATTGCTCAGCAAAGCAGCACTGGAAAGGGCCCCCTGAGGTGCCCTTGTGATGCCGTTCACTGACTCAGCGCGCCTCCGCCATCAGGGTATGGGCGATGGTGCGCATCCCCAGGGTATTGGCCCCGGGCGCCCACAGACTGTCGCCGTTCTCGCTGAAGCAGGCGGCGAGATCGACATGCAGCCAGCCTCTTCCCTCATCAGGGACAAAGCGGGAGAGGAAGCCTGCCGCATTGGAGGCTCCCCCCGGTCCGCCGCCCGGCACGGGGCGGCTGTTGGCGGTGTCGGCATAGTGGGACGGGCACTGCTGGCGATGCCAGGGCTCCAGCGGCAGCGGCCATGCTGGCTCCTGCTCCGCATCCGAATAGGCCATGGCGCGGCTCACCAGCCCCTTGTCCAGTCCAAACAGGGCGTTGTAACGCCCCCCCAGCGCCATCACGGCCGCCCCGGTGAGGGTGGCGGCGTCGATGATGAGCGGCGCACCAGACTCGCCGGCCAGTTGCAAGCCGTCGGCCAGGATCAGACGCCCTTCGGCGTCGGTATTGACCACCTCCACCGTGGTGCCGTTCTTGTAGGTGAGGATGTCACCCAGCTTGTAGGCATGGCCGGATACCAGGTTCTCGGCGCAGCAGAGGATGAGCTTCACCCGCTTGTCGAGGCCACGCAGAATGGCCAGCGCCAGCGCGCCGGTGACGATGGCGGCACCGCCCATGTCGTGTTTCATGGTCAGCATGCCCTGGGAGGTTTTCATGGAGTAGCCGCCGGAATCGAAGGTGATCCCCTTGCCCACCAGGGCGGCCGCTACCGGCGCCTTGGGATCCTTGCCCGGATTGAAATCCAGCTCCAGCATCACGGGCTCGCGGTCACTGCCACGACCCACTTGATAGAGACCGACCCAGCCCGCCTGTTGCAGCGCCTCTCCCTTGAGGATGCGATGGCTGATCCGGTCCGGTGCCAGCTCGGTGAGGAAGGCGGCGGCTTCGACCGCCAGCTCCAGCGGCCCCAGCTGCTCCGGGGTGGCGTTGGTCATCTCCCGCACCCAGCGCCCGCACAGCCAGCGAGCCTCCAGCTCCTCCCTGTCCTCCTCGGACGAAGTGGCCCACTGCAACCCCACTTCCGCCTTGGGCGTCTGCAGCCCCTGGGCAAAGGCCCACTGCTGCTCGCGCTCCCAGTGGCCAGCCAGGACAACCTGCTGGATCCCCTGGCTACACAGGCGCCGCGCCGCCTGCTGGATATCCAGCAAGGGAGTGGCGCTCACCAGATGGATCACCATGCCGTCGGCACGGTGGGAGAGCAGCGCCCCCTCCCCCCACTCGGCCGGTGCAAACTCTCGGCTCAACCAGACGTTCATGCGCACACCTCCTGCAGCCAGCGGGCAATCGTGCGAAGACCATGGCCCTTGGCCCCGGTCGCCCAGAGCTCATTGCCCGACTTCTGATAGGAAGCGGCCAGGTCCAGGTGCACCCAGCCCTTGCCTTCGTCACGGACGAAGCGCGACAGGAACGCCGCTGCCGTGGTGGCGCCGGCAGTACCTTCTGCGGACGCCACATTACCCAGCTCGGCAAAGGCCGAGGTGAGCTGGCCTGCGTGCCAGGGTTCGAGCGGCAGCGGCCAGGCCTTCTCGTTTTCAGCGTTGGCGGCAGCCAGCGCGCGCACCTGCTCCGCCTCATCGAGGGCAAACACGGCATTGTAGTCGCGGCCCAGCGCGGTCTTGGCGGCGCCGGTCAGGGTAGCAGCGTCGAGGATGTAGGCAGCCCCGCTTTCGCTGGCGGCCAGCAGGCCGTCTGCCAGCACCAGGCGACCTTCCGCGTCGGTATTCTGGATCTCGACCGAGATGCCGTTGCGATAAGTGAGGATGTCGCCGAGCTTGAAGGCGTGGCCGGAGACCAGGTTCTCGGCGCAGCAGAGGATGAGCTTGACCCGCTTGTTCAGGCCACGGCTGATGGCCAGCGCCAGGGCGCCGGTCACCATGGCGGCGCCGCCCATGTCGGACTTCATCGGCAGCATGTTGTCGGAGGACTTCATGGAGTAGCCGCCGGAATCGAAGGTGATCCCCTTGCCCACCAGCGCCGCGACCACAGGGGCGTTGGCATCCCCGGTCGGGTTGTAGTCGAGCTCCAGCAGCACCGGCTCGCGCTCGCTGCCACGGCCCACCGACCAGACCCCGATATGACCCGATTCACGCAAGGCTTCGCCAGCGGTGATGCGGGCGGTCACCTTGTCACCGCCGAGGCTGCGAATGAGCAGCAGAGCGGACTCCGCCAGGCTCATGGGGTAGATGGCTTCCGGGCAGCCGTTGGTCACCTCGCGCACCCAGCGGGTCGCTTTGAGCAAAGCAGCCAGCTCGGCAGCCTCCTGATCGCTCTGCTCGCCGAAATCGAGCTCGCGATCCCCCTTGGCGGCATAGAAGCCCTGGGCAAAGGCGTAGCGACGCTCCCCATTCCAGCCCTCACCCACCAGTTTGACGCGCTTGATGCCGCTCGACTCGAGGCGTCTGGCCCCGCGCTGGATGGCGCGCAGCGCCTCCTTCTCCTGGCCAGCGGCCAGATGGAGATGGGCCTCGTCGCCGTTGAAACTGAGCAGGGCACCCTCGCCCCAGTGGGCGGCGGCAGCCTGGGACGACAACCTTACGTTCATCATGTCAGCCATGTTCTCTTGCTTCCTTTTTATTGGCACTTTCATCAACGAATAGGGAAATCACGGGCACAAAAAAGGCCGCTCCCTCAAGGGTCACGGCCTTCACCATATCATTACTGCACCATGAGATGCTGCACGCGCAATTCACTCATGTGTAATTAAGGGGTCATCAGTGGCGCTCGGACGCCAGATTCAGGGTGTACTTGGGCAGTTCCACCACCAGATCCTCATCCGCCAGTCTGGCCTGGCAGCTGAGACGGGATTCCGGCTCCAGCCCCCACGCCTTGTCCAGCATGTCGTCTTCCAGCTCGTCGCTCGGCTCGAGGGAGTCGAACCCTTCCCGCACCACGCAATGGCAGGTAGTACAAGCACAGGACTTCTCGCAAGCGTGCTCGATCTCGATGCCGTTGCGCAGCGCGATATCCAGAATGGTTTCACCGGTCGCACCTTCGAGGGCCGCGCCGTCCGGACAGAGCTCGGGATGGGGCAGAATAATCAGTTTTGGCATATCACACCTTGTTGACGTTTTGTCCGGTCAGTACCTTGCGGATGGAGGCATCCATCCGGCGGGCTGCAAATTCGCCACTGGCAGCGTCCGCCGCCTCGATGGCCTCTTTGATCTGATTGGTGGTGCCCGTGCTGCGCATAGTCAGCAGATGGGCGATGGCGGCATCCAGCTCGGCCCGCTCGGTGGGGCTCAGCAACGCCTCGCCATCGGCGGCCAGGGCGGCGTTGAGGCTCTCAACCACCCGGTCGGCCTCGACCTGCTGCTCCGCCAGCATGCGGGCGTCCATGTCCTGCTGGGCATTGGCGATGGAGGCGCTCAGCATGTTGAGGATGTCATCCTCACCCAGCCCGTAGGAGGGCTTGACCTGGATCTCGGCCTGCACGCCGGAGGATTTCTCCATGGCGCTGACCGACAGCAGACCGTCCGCATCCACCTGGAAGGTGACGCGAATATGGGCGGCGCCGGCCGCCATGGGCGGAATGCCGGTCAGGGTGAAGCGGGCCAGGGAGCGGCAATCCGCCACCAGCTCGCGCTCCCCCTGCACCACGTGGATCGCCATCGCGGTCTGGCCATCCTTGAAGGTGGTGAACTCCTGGGCGCGGGCCACCGGAATGGTGGTATTGCGCGGGATCACCTTCTCGGCAAGGCCGCCCATGGTCTCTAACCCTAAGGAAAGCGGGATGACGTCCAGCAGCAGCATCTCGGCATCAGGCTTGTTGCCCACCAGGATGTCGGCCTGGATGGCGGCACCGATGGCCACCACCTTGTCGGGGTCGATGCTGGTCAATGGCGTGCGGCCGAAGAACTCGCCCACCCGCTCGCGCACCAGCGGCACCCGGGTCGAGCCGCCGACCATCACCACTTCCAGTACCTCTTCCTGCTCGAGACCCGCATCGCGCAGGGCGCGCCGACAGGCCTGCAGGGTGCGTTTGACCAGGGGCTGGATCAGCTCGTCAAACTGGCTGCGGGTGACGGTACCCTGCCAGCCGGCAAAGGCGCAGACAACGGCATCGGCATCGGTGAGGCCGTGCTTGATGCTGGCCGCCGCATCCAGCAACTCGCGCTGGGTACGGGCATCGAGCTGACCGGACAACCCGGCTTGCTCTTTGAGCCAGTCCGCCAGCAGATGGTCGAAATCGTCACCACCGAGTGCCGAGTCGCCACCGGTGGCCATCACCTCAAACACCCCGCGATGCAGGCGCAGGATGGAGATATCGAAGGTTCCGCCACCCAGGTCATAGACGGCGATCACCCCTTCCTGGCCTGAGTCGAGGCCATAGGCGATGGCGGCCGCCGTGGGTTCGTTGAGCAACCGCAGTACGTGCAGACCGGCCAGTCTGGCCGCGTCCTTGGTACCCTGACGCTGGGCATCGTCAAAATAGGCGGGCACCGTGATGACCACGCCGTCGAGATCTCCCCCGAGGGACGCGGCACCGCGCTCGGCCAGTTTTTTCAGGATCTCGGCCGAGACCTGCACCGGATTGACCAGCCCCTGGCGGGTCCGCAACTGGGGCATGCCCGTCTCGGTAGCCACGAACTCGTAAGGCTGCTGGCGGGTATCGATGTCGGCCAGCGCCTTGCCCATCATCCGCTTGACCGAGACGATGGTGTTGTGGGGATCGAGGGCCGCCTCACGCTTGGCATCGAAGCCAACCCGGATGGTATCGGCCTGGTAATGGACCACGGAAGGCAGCAGATCACGCCCCTGCTCGTCACAGAGGGTGTCGGCCTGGCCGCTGCGCACGGCGGCGACCAAGGAGTTGGTGGTGCCAAGATCGATGCCGACGGCACGTTTATGCTGGTGAGGTGCGGCGCTCTGGCCTGGCTCGGCAATTTGCAGTAATGCCATGGGTAATCACAATTCCTGCGTTAGAGGGTCAAGACTCGAACAGCGAGTCTTCGAATCGTTCCAGCTCCTCGAGGAGCTTGTCGACAAATTTGAGCTTGCGAACGCAATCCGCCGCCTGCAGATCCTCACCCCTGGTGAGAGAGTCGGTCAGCCGTTGCATCAACGCCTGGTGATCATGCCTGATCTCCTGGCGAAAATCCTTGATGGCCCCCTCAGGGTCGGCATCGCCCTTGAGATCAGCCAGCCGCTCTCGCCACTCCAGCTGTTGCATCAGAAAGGCAGGATCTTGCAGTGTCTGCTGCTCGCCGCGAATATCGGTGCCCCGCAAGGAGAGCAGGTACTCGGCTCGGCGCAAGGGGGCCTTGAGGGTAGTAAACGCATCGTTGATCTGGGCAGCACGCTGCACGGCAGCAAGCTGCTCCCGCTCGGGGGCAGTCGCAAAACGATCGGGATGGAACTGGGTCTGCAGCTGACGATAGGTGTCAGCCAGTTGGCGAGTATCGAGCTCGAAGCCCTCAGCCAGCCCGAACAGCTCGAAATGATTCATCCTTCGTCCTCAGACAATAGCGCTGGGAGTGCAACCACACTCGTCTTGAACTTGAAAGCAGTGGCATGGACTGGCGTCCACACCACTGTGTTGATGAGCAAGGTGTTGATCACAAGAGACTCGCCGCAACAGGGCTCACCCTTGTGGCTGCGAGGCGTTGCAAACATGGGCGATCGGTCAATCGAACCACTTACACGCTGAAGCTTTCGCCACAACCACATTCGCCCTTGGCATTCGGGTTGTTGAACTGGAAGCCCTCGTTGAGGCCTTCCTTCACGAAGTCCAGCTCGGTGCCATCCAGGTGGATCAGGCTCTTGGCATCCACGATGATCTTGACGCCTTTCTGCTCGAACACCTGATCCTCGGCAGCCAGCTCATCCACGAACTCGAGCACATAGGCAAGGCCAGAACAGCCGGTCGTCTTGACGCCGAGGCGCAGGCCGATGCCCTTGCCCCGGTTGATCATGAAGGAGGAAACCCGCGCCGCTGCGGCATCTGTCATGGTTATGGCCATACTGCTCTCCGGACCTTAAAGACCTTTCTTCTGCTTGTAATCGGCGATGGCGGCCTTGATGGCATCCTCCGCCAGAATGGAGCAGTGGATCTTCACCGGCGGCAGCGCCAGCTCTTCGGCGATGTCGGTGTTCTTGATACCGGCCGCTTCGTCCAGGGTCTTGCCCTTGACCCACTCGGTCACCAGGGAGCTGGAGGCGATAGCGGAACCACAGCCGTAGGTCTTGAACTTGGCATCTTCGATGATGCCATCGTCGCTGATCTTCAGTTGCAGCTTCATGACGTCACCACAGGCCGGTGCACCGACCATGCCGGTGGCGACGCTGGGATCGTTCTTGTCAAAACCACCGACGTTGCGGGGATTCTCGTAGTGGTCGATTACTTTTTCACTGTAAGCCATATCTAACTCCTGCTAATTCCGTTGTTCACCAGACCCTTGCCATGCTGGCAAAGATCAGTGATGTGCCCATTCGACCGTGTTCAGATCGACGCCATCCTTGAACATCTCCCACAGGGGGGACATCTCGCGCAGACGACCGATGGAGTCGCAGATGAGCTTGATTGCGTAGTCGATCTCTTCTTCGGTGGTGAAGCGACCGATGCTGAAACGGATGGAGCTGTGTGCCAGCTCGTCGTTCAGGCCCAGGGCGCGCAGCACGTAGGAAGGTTCCAGGCTGGCCGAGGTACAGGCAGAACCGGAAGAGACCGCCAGATCCTTCAGTGCCATGATGAGGGATTCCCCTTCCACATAGGCGAAGCTGACGTTCAGGTTACCCGGTACACGCTGATCCAGATCCCCGTTGATATAGACTTCTTCGATGTTCTTGATGCCATCCCACAGACGCTGGCGCAGGGCCATGATGTGCTGGCTCTCGCTCGCCATCTCTTCCTTGGCGATGCGGAAGGCTTCCCCCATGCCGACGATCTGGTGGGTTGCCAGGGTACCGGAGCGCATGCCGCGCTCGTGACCACCGCCGTGCATCTGGGCTTCCAGACGAACACGGGGCTTGCGGCGCACATACAGGGCGCCAATGCCTTTCGGGCCGTATACCTTGTGGGCGGACATGGAGAGCAGATCAACCTTGAGCGCTTCCACGTCGACCGGGATCTTGCCCACGCTCTGGACGGCGTCCACGTGCAGCAGGATTTTGCGGGAACGGCACAACTCGCCGATGGCAGCGATGTCTTGCACCACCCCGATCTCGTTGTTGGCGTGCATGATGCTGACCAGGATGGTGTCATCACGCAGGGCGCCTTCGATCTGCTCAAGGGTGAACAGGCCGTTGGGCATGGGCTCAAGGTAGGTCACCTCATAGCCTTCACGCTCCAGTTGGCGGCAGGTATCCAGCACAGCTTTGTGCTCGGTCTTGGAGGTGACGATGTGCTTGCCCTTGCCGGCGTAGAAATGGGCAATGCCCTTGATGGCCAGGTTGTTGGACTCGGTCGCACCGGAGGTAAAGACGATCTCGCGCGGATCCGCGCCGATCAGCTCTGCCACTTGATTACGGGCCAGATCCACCGCCTCTTCGGCCTGCCAGCCGAAACGGTGGGAACGGGAGGCTGGGTTGCCGAACAGGCCGTCCATGGTGAGGCACTGCATCATTTTTTCTGCGACACGCGGGTCCACCGGACAGGTTGCCGAATAATCAAGGTAAATAGGCAGTTTCATCTTTTTCTCCGTTACGACGGGGTCACACAGCGACTCGTCGTGGAAAGCACGTTTATAGTTGGACTTTCAAGCTCACATCACCGCGTTCGGCCCGATCAACCAGGGACAACACGGTCTTCATTTGTTCATCTTGCTTGCCGGCGATACGGCGCACATCGGCCTGACCAACCAGCTCGGCCAGGGTGATATCCCCCAGGAAACTGGAGATGCGTTCGCTCAGATCCCGCCACAAGGAGTGGGTCAGGCACTGGGTACCACCGTGGCAGCCCCCTTTGCCGAGGCACTTGGTCGCATCGACCGATTCATCGACCGCAGTGATCACCTGACCGACCGAGATCTCGCCAGGGGCCAGACCGAGGCGATAGCCGCCACCGGGACCACGTACGCTGCTCACCAGACCATGCTTGCGCAGACGGGCAAACAGTTGTTCCAGATAGGACAAGGAGATGCCCTGGCGCTCTGAAATATCAGCCAGGGGCACGGGCCCCTGCTCTGCATGCAACGCCACGTCGAGCATGGCTGTCACCGCGTAACGTCCTTTTGAGGTCAGTCTCATATGCCTTACCGTCTTGCGAACCAATCAATATGTGGCATATGGTCACATACCCGACTAAATCAGTCAAGTATATGCTTGAGTAAATCAGTCGGGATTAATCCTGTGCCCTGGACTTCTGGACAGAGGTGAGAATGCCCCGCAGGATGTTCAACTCCACTGCTTCGGGTCTGGCCCGATTGAATAGACGACGCAGTTTGCTCATCACATGGCCTGGATGGTCATCGGCAATGAACCCCGTCTTTTGCAACGTCTGCTCCAGATGCTGATAAAACCCTTCCAGTTGCTGGGCGCTGGGGTACTCGACCCGCTCATCCTCCGGGGCCGAATGCTCCTGGTTCTGTACTTCCAGCCAGCGCATCCGCACCTCGTAACAAAGGGTCTGCACTGCCATGGCCAGATTGAGGGAGCTGTATTCTGGATTGGCGGGAATGGCCACATGGAAGTGGCATTTTTGCAGTTCGTCATTGGTGAGGCCGGTACGTTCACGGCCAAACACCAGCGCGACCGGGTGCTCCATGCCCTCGGCAACCAGCTTCTCGCCCGCTTCACGGGGATCCAGCATGGGCCAGCTCAAGGTGCGGGAACGGGCACTGGTGCCGATGACCAGACCACAGTTGGCAATGGCTTCATCCAGGGTCGGCACAATACGGGCGCGAGCCAGGATATCGCTGGCCCCCGCTGCCAGGGCGACGGCCTCCTCATCCGGCTGGGCCTGGGGATCGACCAGCACCAGTTGAGTCAGCCCCATGGTCTTCATGGCCCGCGCCGCGGATCCCATGTTGCCGGTGTGAGAGGTGTTTACCAACACGATACGAATCTGATCCAACATGCCCAGTCAATCTTCAGTCAAAAATGGCGCGCAATTGTAACATAACCAATCGCTATTTTGGCACCGCTTCCGACCAGGCATTTCTGCACAAACAGACAGATGATACATCCCCACCCTGCGTGGTCACGCTGACAGTGGGGTACTGCGGCTCAAGTTCACCTGTTCCGCAGCACTCGGGCAAGAAAACGGCTCAGCTCATTGTCGCGGCAGTGGGCACGTGCGTCTCGCGGGCCCGCTCGATAAAGGTCGCCAGATCCATCAAGGGGTATTTCATCAATCCCAGCCCGTCCAGATCCAGGCTGTCCATCAGATTTTTCACCTCCAGGCCCAACTCGGTATCCCCCTCTATCTTCAGCCGGCGCTGGAAGAAGAGGGAATCCGGGTCTTCACGGCGCCCGGCGATCAGAACAAGATCCTGGCTATTGCCGCTGAAACAGACATCGGCGTGCTCACACTTCCTTGCCACCACCAGTTTTCCCTCCCGCTCGCTGATAAACCAGCATAGCCCCAGATCGCTGACTTCCACTTTCAGCCACTTGCCCGCAAGAAACGCAAATTCCCCCTCTTCGATGGCCTCCCGGAACACCCTGCCCAGCAGGGCCTCCATCAGGTTTTGTTGCAGCGGGAAGGGCACCAGCTTGAGGGGGTGGCGCAAGAGACGGGGTGCCTGTTCGACCAGGCGACGTTGCAGATGTTGAAACACGATAAACTCCCAGTTTTTTGCGCATTCAAGCACAGCCCCTTCGGCAAGATCCTGTTGAAAATCAAACTTGTGTCCACTTACCTCAAGAAGGGTAAAGCCACCTAAAGCTGCCTCAGGTCAAAAAGCGGGAGGGCAAGCATGAATACAATCGGGCCACTTTGCATTTTTGCCCTCTCGGAGCGTACCCGATGGAATTACTCTGCCCGGCAGGCAGCCTGCCGGCACTGAAGACAGCCGTGGATAACGGGGCCGATGCGGTCTACATCGGCTTCAAGGATGACACCAACGCCCGCCATTTCGCCGGGCTCAACTTCACCGACAGCAAGCTGGAAAGAGCGGTTGACTATGTCCACCAGCATGGCCGCAAGCTGCACATCGCCATCAATACCTTTGCCCACCCGGGCTCCGATGCCCGTTGGAAGCAGGCCGTGGACAAAGGGGTGGCGCTCGGTGCCGATGCCCTGATCATCGCCGATCTCGCCGTGCTCGATTATGCCAGCCGCCGCCATCCCGACATGGAGCTGCATGTCTCGGTCCAGGCCAGCGCCACCAACGCCGCTGCCATCCGCTTCTACCAGCAGCACTTCAACGTCGGCCGGGTGGTGCTGCCGAGGGTGCTCTCCATGCATCAGGTCAGGCAGCTGGCCCGCGAGACCGACGTCGGCCTTGAGGTGTTCGCCTTCGGCAGCCTCTGCATCATGGCGGAGGGGCGCTGCTACCTCTCCTCCTACATGACCGGCGAGAGCCCCAACACCGTCGGCGCCTGCTCACCGGCCAAGTTCGTACGCTGGGAGGAGACCCCGAGCGGCCTCGAATCCCGCCTCAACGAGGTGCTGATCGATCGTTACGGCCCGGGGGAAAATGCCGGCTACCCGACCCTGTGCAAGGGCCGCTTCGAGGTGGATGGCCAGACCTATCACGCGCTGGAGGAGCCCACCAGCCTCAACACCCTCGGCCTGTTGCCCGAGCTGTTCCAGACCGGCATCCAGTCGGTCAAGATCGAGGGGCGCCAGCGCAGCCCCGCCTATGTGGAGCAGGTGACCCGGGTCTGGCGCGCCGCCATCGACGCCTATCAGGCCAACCCCGAGGCCTATCAAGTCAAGGCTGAGTGGGATGCCCAGCTCGCCCGCGTCTCCGAGGGGAGCCAGACCACCCTCGGTGCCTATCATCGCCAGTGGCAATAAGGAGCCCTGTTCATGAAATTCTCTCTCGGCCCCCTGCTCTTCTACTGGCCCAAGGCCGACACCCAGGCCTTCTATCAGGCGGCCGCCGCCAGCCAGGCCGACATCGTCTATCTGGGGGAAACCGTCTGCAGCAAGCGGCGCGAACTGAAAGTGGATGACTGGATTGCCCTCGCCCGTCAGGTGGCGGGCTCCGGCAGGCAGGCGGTGCTCTCCACGCTGGCGCTGATCTCTGCCCCCTCCGAGCTCAAGGAGGTCAAGCGGCTGGTCGACAACGGCGCGCTGATGATCGAGGCCAACGATCTGGGGGCCGTCCAGCTCGCCAGTGAAGCCGGGCTGCCGTTCGTCTGCGGCCCCGCCATCAACGCCTACAACGCCGACGTGCTGCGCATGCTGCTCAAACAGGGAATGCAGCGCTGGGTGATGCCGGTGGAGCTCTCCCGCGACTGGCTGATGCAGCTCAATCAGGATCTGGGCAGGGAGCGCCAGCAGTTCGAGGTGGAGGTGTTCGCCTATGGTCATCTGCCGCTCGCCTACTCGGCACGCTGCTTCACCGCCCGCTCCCTCGACCGGCCCAAGGACAACTGCGAACTGGCCTGCATCCACTACCCCACCGGCCGACTTGCCAGCAGCCGCGAGGGGCAGAAGGTGTTCAACCTCAACGGCATCCAGACTCAGTCCGGTTACTGCTACAACCTGGGCAACGAGCTCAAGGGGATGGAGGGGCTGGTGGATGTGGTGCGCCTCTCGCCCGAAGGCATGGAGACCCTGACGATGCTGGAGCGCTTCAAGGCCAACGAACAGGGGATGGCCCCCCTGCCCCTGCAGCAGGAGCGGGACTGCAACGGTTACTGGCGCCAGATCCCCGGCATGAGCCTGGTGGAGTAGCGGTACAACCCGTGTCACCAGACAGCAAAAAGGCCTCGTCAAGAGGCCTTTTTCATGGGGTTCAAACCCGTTTAGTCACGCTTTGCCGCTCTTGCCCTGGGCTCCGGGTGGCTGGGGCTTGCGCGCCATCAGTTCCAGCTCCAGCAAGGCATAGCGATGCTCGATGAAGTCATAGACGTTGTTGGCCAGCGCCAGCTTGAAGTAGCTGATGGCTTCCTTGCGGTTACCCTTGGCCAGCTCGAACTTGCCGAGGTAGAAGTAGGTCTCGCACAGGCGCTCGGCGAGCTCCCTGTTGTCCTTGACCCCTTTCACCACGTTGCTCATCAACTGGGTGGCATTGATGTCGCCCGTATAGAGGCGCACCAGATCCCAGTTCCAGGCGTCGTCGTCATATTTGTTGAGCCGCTCGCGCATCCGGCTCATGGCCGCCGGTCCGTTGAGCTTCTGCTCGGCCAGATAGAGCCAGATCACCCGATAAGGGTCTTCTGGTTGCGCCTCGTAGAAGCGCTTCATATCCGCCGCGGCAAGCTCGGGGCGATTGCCGTAATAGAGCGCGATTCCCCGGTTGAGATAGGCGTAGTCGTAATCCGGGGCGAGCTCCAGAGCGGAGTCGAACGCCTCATAGGCCTCGTCGTAGTTCTGCTGTTGAACCAGATAGACACCGATGAAGTTGTAGGCCTCGGCAAAATCCGGCTTCTCCCGCAGGGCGCGGTTGAAGTCGAGTCGCGCCAGGGAACGCAAGCCCACCCGGTCAAACACCACGGCACGCTCATAGAAGAGTTCTGCCCGCTGTTCGGTCGTCAATTCCATTTCACTGAGCATCTGCCCGAGTCGCGCCAACGCCAACTCGCTCTGGTAGGAGACCTGCAAGGGGGTCGCCAATACCAGTGAAGCGGGTTGCGGCTTGGGAACTTGAGGCGCTTTTACCTGACTGCTACTGCTGCAACCCCACAAGGGGAGCAACAACAGGATACCCGTGAGGTATCCAATCCCTATCCTGACGTTCAATGAACACTCCGACGCTTACGCTTGACCCCGCATATGGTAAAGATCACGGGGCCGTTTGTCATGTGGCGCAGCCCCTCTCCCTCAAATAAATCAGGATTCGACAGGGTATCCGGCATCGCTCCAGCCGCGAAAGCCTCCATCGACGCTGACGACCCGGGAATAACCCATCTTCTGCAGGTTATCCGCCACCAGGATGGAGCGAAATCCCCCACCACAATAGAGGTAGAGTTCGGTGTCGGGATCCGGATACCGGGTCTCGATGTCACGCTCTATCACCCCGCGCCCGAGATAGGTGGCCCCCGGCAGATGGCCCCTGGCCCACTCGCTCTCTTCGCGCACGTCGATCAGATGAAATGCTCGGCCCTCATCCTGCCAGCGCTTGATCTGGTGCACATCGGTTTCCTGCACCTGCGGGCGGATGACCTCTACCAGGGCCAGAAAACGGGGATTGTGTTGCATGGGCTTGCTCCTTGCTTTGGGTAATGGATGCTGGGTTGTGGGGAGCATCATGACTCACCCCGGCCACAAGAGAAAGGGCGCCTTGCGGCGCCCTTGTCTGTTACGGCAGGATCTCTTGCTGATCCGCGCCCTCTTTTTCCACCTGGGTCGGCAGCATGTGCTCCCGCTTGATCCCGAGGAACATGGCTGAGGCGCTCGCCACATAGATGGAGGAGTAGGTCCCGAAGGCCACCCCGATCACCATGGCGATGGAGAAACCGTGGATCAGAGGCCCGCCTTTGAGCAGCAGCGCCACCACCACCACGAAGGTCAACCCCGAGGTGATGATGGTCCGGCTCAGGGTCTCGGTCATGGAGAGATCCATGATCTCCGCGGTGTCCCCACGGCGTACCTTGCGGAAATTCTCCCGCACCCGGTCGAACACGACGATGGTGTCGTTCAGGGAGTACCCCACCAGCGTCATCAGCGCCGCCAGCACGGTCAGGTCGAACTCGTACTGGAAGTAGGCGAAGATGCCGAGGGTGATGATCACGTCGTGAGCCAGGGAGAGGATGCCCCCCGTGGCCAGACGCCACTCGAAGCGCACCGCCACGTAGATCAGGATACAGATGATGGAGGCCAGCATGGCCAGGGCACCGTCGGTGGCCAGCTCGTCACCCACGGAGGGACCGACGAACTCGACACGCTTGAGCACGGCGCTCTCGTCGACCAGCTTGGCGGCCGCCAGGACCTCGTTGCCCTGCTGCTCGACCTTGACGCCCTCTTGGGGGGCCATGCGCACCAGCACATCACGGCTGGAGCCGAAGAACTGCAGGGTCGCCCCGTCAATCTTCTGCTGATCCAGCGCCTCGTGCATCTTGTCCAGGCTCACCGACTGCTGGAACCCCACCTCGATGGTGGTACCGCCGGTGAAGTCCAGCCCCCAGTTCAGGCCACGATCGTACAGAACGTAGAGGGCGAGCACCGTTACCAGAGCAGAGAGGACCATACCCAGCTTGGCGAAACGCATGAAGGGGATGGGCTTTTCAAAATGTAGAATTTGAAACATGTCTCTTCCTTAGATCGGCAGCTTGTCGATGCGCCGTCCACCCCAGGCCAGGTTGATGATGGCGCGGGATACCGTGATGGCAGTGAACATGGACGCCGTCAGGCCGATCCCGAGGGTCAGGGCGAAGCCCTTGATGGCACCGGTACCGATACCGAACAGGATCACGCAGGTGATGAGCGAGGTGATGTTGGAGTCGGCGATGGTGGAGAAGGCGCGATCAAAGCCCAGGTGAATGGCTTGCTGCACCCCGCGACCATTGCGGATCTCTTCACGAATACGCTCGTAGATCAGCACGTTCGCATCCACCGCCATCCCCAGCGTCAACACGATACCGGCGATGCCCGGCAGGGTCATGGTGGCCCCCGGGATCATCGACATGATACCGACGATGAGCACCAGGTTCATGGTCAGCGCCAGATTGGCCACCCAGCCGAAGGCACGGTAGTAGATCCCCATGAAGAGCACGATCACCAGCATGGCCCAGCCGATGGCTTCCATCCCGCTGTCGATGTTCTGCTGACCCAGGCTCGGGCCTATGGTGCGCTCTTCGACGATCTGGATGGGGGCAATCAGGGCACCGGCACGCAGCAGCAGCGCCAGGTTGTGGGCTTCGTTGGCGTTGTCGATCCCGGTGATGCGGAACTGGCTACCCAGGCGAGACTGGATGGTGGCGACGTTGATCACCTCCTCCTGCTTGCGGAACTTGCGCTTGCCGTCCGGACCAGGCTGCCCCACCGGCTTGTACTCGATGAAGACGGTCGCCATGCCCTTGCCAACGTTGTCCTTGGTAAAGTTGGCCATCTTGTTGCCACCCTGACCATCGAGCTTGATGTTGACCTGGGGACGGCTGTATTCATCGAAACCGGACTGGGCACCCACGATGTGGTCACCGGTCAGGATCACGCGCTTTTGCAGTACCACGGGACGACCGTTGCGATCGTTGTAGACCTTGGAGCTCGGCGGCACGCGGCCTGCGGCAGCGGCCTGGATATCGGCAGCCTCATCGACCATGTGGAACTCCAGGGTCGCGGTGGCCCCCAGGATCTCCTTGGCACGGGCGGTGTCCTGGATCCCCGGCAGCTCGACGATGATACGCTCGCCGCCCTGCTGCTGGACCAACGGCTCGGCCACACCCAGTTCGTTCACCCGGTTGCGGATGATGGTGATGTTCTGCTCGAGGGCATACTTCTTCACCTCTTTGACCTTGGCTTCGCTCAGACTGGCCAGCAGGATGAAGTCATCCCCTTTCTGGTCGGTGGTGAAGACAAGATCCGCATTCTGGCGACGCAGGAAGGAGAGTGCCTTGGCCTGATCGGCCTCGTCACGGAAGACCACCTGCACCTGATCCCCGACCCGGCGTACACCGGAGTAGCGGATCTTCTGGGTGCGCAGCTCGGCGCGGAAATCCTGCACCATCTGTTCCTGCTGCTTGGCCAGCGCTTCGGCCATGTCCACTTCCATCAGGAAGTGCACACCGCCCCGCAGGTCAAGACCGAGCTTCAGGGGCGCCGCGCCGATGGCCTCAAGCCAGGCGGGGGTCGACGGTGCCAGGTTGAGGGCGGTGATGAAATTGTCGCCCAGCTTGTTGGCCACGATGTCGCGCGCCTTGAGCTGGTCTTCGGTGTTGTTGAAACGGATCAGGATGAAGCCGTGCTCGAACGCCGCATGCTTGACCGGGATCTTCGCCTCGTCGAGGGTTTCCTTCACCTGATCGAGGGTTTCTAGTTTGACTTCGGCACCACGGCTGGCAGAGACCTGCAAGGCCGGGTCTTCGCCGTAAAGATTGGGGGCTGCATATAGAAAACCGATGGCGATCACGACGATCACCATCAGGTATTTCCACAGCGGATAGCGATTTAACACGCTGTGCTCCTCGGGAGATTAGAGGGACTGGATAGAACCCTTGGGCAGAACGGCAGAGACGAAGTCACGCTTGATGGTGACCTGGGTCTGATCGTTCAGGGCCAGCACAATGTAGTCGCTGTCGGCGGAAACCTTGGCGATCTTGCCGACCAGGCCACCGGAAGTGAGCACTTCGTCGCCCTTGGAGAGGGAGCTCATCAGATTGCGATGCTCCTTGGCACGCTTGGCCTGGGGACGGTAGATCATGAAGTAGAAGATGAGACCGAACACGGCCAGCATGATGATCATTTCCATGCCACCACCCTGTGCTGCCGGAGCCGCGCCTTCTGCATACGCCTTGGAGATAATGCTCATTTAACAACCTCTTATTGATGTAGATTTGAATACTAACTTATATGTCGTTGTTATTTCACGTCATTTTCAGCCAGTGGAGGCACAGGCTTCCCTTGCCGACGGTAAAACTCAGTTACAAAGTCGTCTAATTTACCCTGCTCGATCGCGTCCCGCAAACCCTGCATCACGCGCTGGTAATAACGCAGGTTGTGGATGGTATTCAGACGGGCACCGAGGATCTCGTTGCACTTGTCCAGATGGTACAGATAGCTACGGGTGTAGTTCTTGCAGGTGTAGCAATCGCAGTCCGCATCCAGGGTGCTGGTGTCTTCCCGGTACTTGGCGTTGCGGATCTTGACCACGCCATCGGTGGTAAAGAGATGACCGTTGCGGGCGTTGCGGGTCGGCATCACGCAGTCGAACATGTCGATACCGCGGCGCACCCCTTCCACCAGATCCTCCGGCTTGCCCACCCCCATCAGGTAGCGCGGCTTGTCGGCCGGAATTTTCGGGCAGACATGGTCAAGGATGCGATGCATGTCCTCTTTGGGCTCACCCACGGCAAGACCGCCGACCGCGTAACCGTCGAAGCCGATCTCAAGGAGACCGTCCAGCGACACATCCCGCAGCGGTTCGTAGACAGAACCCTGGATGATGCCGAACAGGGCGTTCTTGTTGCCGAGTGCATCGAACTTGTCACGGGAACGCTTGGCCCAGCGCAGGGACATCTCCATGGACTTGCGCGCTTCCTCGTAAGTGGCCGGGTACGGGGTGCACTCGTCGAAGATCATCACGATGTCGGAACCCAGATCGTACTGGATCTCCATGGACTTCTCGGGGTCGAGGAAGATCTTCTCGCCGTTGATGGGATGACGGAAGTGCACCCCCTCCTCGGTGATCTTGCGGATGTGCCCCAGACTGAACACCTGGAAACCACCGGAGTCGGTCAGGATGGGCCCCTGCCAGTTCATGAAGTCGTGCAGATCGCCGTGGGCGCGCATCACTTCCTGACCCGGGCGCAGCCAGAGGTGGAAGGTGTTGCCAAGCAGGATCTGGGCACCGGTCTCACGCACCTCTTCCGGTGTCATCCCCTTGACGGTGCCGTAGGTGCCGACCGGCATGAAGGCCGGGGTCTGGACCACGCCACGCTCGAACACCAGTTGACCGCGACGGGCACGCCCATCGGTGGTTTTCAATTCAAATTTCATTGCTACCTCTATTCAGTCAGAGAAACAGTCTGACAACAAAGGGCCCGAGGGGCCCGGTAATATGAAGCCGGCCGGCATACTGACAAGCAGAGCCTGAACGACTTCTGAAGGGCAAGGCTTAACCCTGCACCCGGCGACGGGTGACGAACATGGCGTCCCCGTAGCTGAAGAAACGGTACTGTCCCGCCACGGCGGCCTGATAGGCGGCCATCACGTTGTCATAGCCGGCAAAGGCGCTGACCAGCATGATCAGGGTGGATTCGGGCAGGTGGAAGTTGGTGATCATGGCATCGACCACCTGGAACTCGTAACCGGGGAAGATGAAGATGTCGGTGTCATTGAAGAAGGGCGCCAGCGGCTTGCCCTGGGCCAGGGTCGCCTTGGCCGCACTCTCGAGGGATCGCACCGACGTGGTCCCCACCGCAACCACCCGACCGCCGCGGGCGCGGGTCGCCGCGATGGCATCCACCACCTCCTGGGGCACTTCGGCGTATTCCGAGTGCATGTGGTGATCTTCAATCTTGTCGACGCGCACCGGCTGGAAGGTGCCCGCCCCCACGTGCAGGGTCACGAAGGCCATCTCCACGCCCTTGGCACGGATCTGCTCGAGCAGCGGCTCGTCGAAGTGCAGACCGGCGGTCGGCGCCGCCACGGCACCCGGCTTCTGGTTGTAGACGGTCTGGTAGCGCTCCTTGTCGGCATCCTCGTCGGGACGGTCGATATAGGGAGGCAGCGGCATATGGCCGATGGCATCCAGAATGGTCAGCACAGGGCGCGGGTCCAGGAAGTGGATCTCGAACAGAGCGTCGTGACGGGCACGCATCTCGGCCTCGACGGGCACGCCGTCGGCACCGCCATCCAGAAGGAGGCGGGTACCTGGCTTGGGGGACTTGGACGAGCGGACGTGCGCCAGCACGCTGTGCTCGTCCAGAATGCGCTCCACCAACACCTCCAGCTTGCCGCCGCTGGCCTTCTGGCCAAACATGCGGGCCGGAATGACACGGGTATTGTTGAACACCAGCAGATCGCCGGGGTTGAGCTGGTCAAGCACATCGACAAAATGACCGTGGCGCAGGGCGCCGGTTTGACCATCGAGCTGCAGCAGGCGGCTAGCGGTACGCTCCGCCATGGGATAGCGGGCAATCAGCTCGTCTGGCAGATCAAAATGAAAATCGGATACTTGCATCTTTCACCTCGGGGGAATCGGCGGCTAGTCTAGTTATCCCCCTCTTCCAAGGCAACCCAAAAGACTAAAAACCCAAGGAAGACAAGGGATAGCGGGCCATTTTGTGAGGCTGGGCCCGTTAAAAAACCTTTAAGGTTTTGTATTGACCCCGATCATGTTCTGGCGACGGGGGCTGGGCTAGGGTGGAAGCAGACACACAAGGAGGCCCACCATGATGACCCTCTCCGAGATCATGACTGAACACCCCTTTACCCTGGGTCCGGAAAACAGCGTCAAGCAGGCGATGGAGCTGATGCAGCAGGAGCGGATCCGTCACGTTCCCATCGTCGATGAACACCAGCATCTGCTTGGTCTGGTCACCCTCTCGGACATCCTGGCCACCCGTGAATCCAAGCTGCTGCTGATCAACCCCGAGCGGGAGGCGGAGTTCACCGACAGCGTCCAGCTCGACGAGATCATGACTCGTCAGGTGGCGAGCGTGGATCCCCACGCCGGCATCAAGGAGGCGGCCCTGTATCTGCAGCGCCACAAATATGGCTGTCTGCCGGTACTCAAGGGGCGCAAGCTGGTTGGCATCGTCACCGAGTCGGACTTCATCGCCGTGGCCATCAATCTGCTGGAGCTGATGGAGGAGCAGGAGCCCCCAACCGACTTTTGATCTTAAAATTCTGTAATAAAATTACAATAAAAGCGTTTTAAGCCTAATTTAACGGCTATTTAAGTGAAACACTTTCAATTTGACTGTAAAATTACACCACAAAACTTGCGTTGTGACATTCATCACACTATGATGCCCACTATGCAATGGTTGCCGAAGAGGAGATGAGGATTGTGCACCCGCCATCTTCTCTTCATATGTCTGCAAGTTTGCACACCCCGTAGTTAGTCTTTGCTGTAAAGCATATTTATCGCCATTCCTTGTTTGATGACCCGGCCCTGTCTGTGCGACTGCGCCGGGATTTTTTTATCCCTCTTTTTTCTACTGCGCCGCCTCGTCTGCCCCCTTCTCTGCTCACGCAATGAAAACAAATCCGGCCCAGCCCTTGAAAATGTGACATGCAGGACAGAAATTGAACTTCGACAATGAGTTATCTCCGAAGGCCTGAGATATTCATGTTAGGTACAGTTGTGATGGTCTATCTAATAAATAGATTTATGTGATTCAAAATTGTGGCTTTGACCGATTAGAAAAAGTCACTATGATGACTCCATCGAAAGTTAAGCGCCTCGTCTGGCACGACTCTTCAACACCAGACAGGCATATGTACATCACCAAGGAGCAAATACATGTCTACCTACATCAACACTGAAATCAAGCCGTTCAACGCCACCGCCTACCACAATGGCAAATTCGTTCAGGTGTCTGACGCTGACCTGAAAGGCAAGTGGTCCGTGGTGTTCTTCTACCCGGCTGATTTCACCTTCGTCTGCCCGACCGAGCTGGGCGACCTGGCCGACAACTACGCCGAATTCCAGAAGCTGGGCGTCGAGATCTACGCCGTCTCCACCGACACCCACTTCACCCACAAGGCCTGGCACGACACTTCTGACACCATCCAGAAGATCCAGTACCCGATGATCGGCGACCCCACCGGCACCATCACCCGCAACTTCGGCGTGATGATCGAAGAAGCTGGCCTGGCTGACCGCGGTACCTTCGTCATCGACCCGCAAGGGGTCATCCAGATCGTTGAAATCAACGCTGGCGGCATCGGCCGTGACGCACTGGAACTGCTGCGCAAGGTCAAGGCTGCCCAGTACGTTGCTTCCCACCCGGGTGAAGTGTGCCCGGCCAAGTGGAAAGAAGGCGACGCCACCCTGGCCCCGTCCCTGGATCTGGTAGGCAAAATCTAAGCCTCCCCGCTCTGAAGACCGGCCCGTTCAAGGGCCGGTCTTGTTTACGGCCCTCAGAAAATGCGCCGGTCTGCTGTGTGGACCTCTGTTTTCTGTATCCGGTCATCGTGCCGACCCGCATTCAGCAAGAAGGAATTCGACCATGTTAGATACCAACCTCAAACAACAACTCAACGGTTACTTGCAGTACATCGTCAATCCCATCGAGATCAGCGTGTCCGGCAATGACAGCGACAAATCCGCCGAACTCCTGGCATTGGCCAGCGAGATTGCCGAGATGTCCCCCAAAATTTCCCTGACCGATGGCACCAATGCCCGCAAGCCTTCCATGAGCATCGCGCCCCAGGGCCAGGCCCCGCGCGTGCACTTTGCCGGCATTCCCATGGGTCATGAATTCACCTCCCTGGTGCTCGCCCTGCTGCAAAGCGGCGGTCACCCCTCCAAGGCCGATCCGGCCGTGCTGGAGCAGGTGAAGAACCTCAAGGGCGAGTTCCACTTCGAGACCTATATTTCACTCTCCTGCCACAACTGTCCGGACGTGGTACAGGCCCTGAACCTGATGTCCACCCTGAACCCCGGCATCACCCACACCATGATCGACGGTGCCCTGTTCCAGGATGAGGTGAACGAGCGTCAAATCATGGCGGTCCCGAACGTCTACCTGAACGGTCAGCCGTTCAGCCAGGGCCGCATCTCGCTGGAAGAGATCGTTGCCAAACTCGACACCGGCGCTGCCGAGCGCAAGGCGCAAGAGCTGAGCGAAAAAGCGCCTTATGACGTGCTGGTGGTGGGCGGTGGCCCAGCCGGCGCCGCCGCGGCCATCTATGCCGCCCGCAAAGGCATTCGCACCGCCATTGTCGCCGAACGTTTCGGTGGCCAGGTGATGGACACCGTCGGCATCGAGAACTTCATCTCCGTGCCCTACACCGAGGGCCCCAAGCTGGCCGCCAGCCTGGAGCAGCACGTGAAGCAGTACGGCGTGGAAGTGATCACCGAGCAGCGCGCCGCCGCCATCAGCAAGGATGGTTACGTCAACGTGGACCTCGCCTCCGGTGCCACCTTGAAGAGCCGCGCCGTGATCCTGGCGACCGGTGCCCGCTGGCGCGACCTGAACGTGCCGGGTGAACTCGAGTACCGTACCAAGGGTGTGGCCTACTGCCCCCACTGTGACGGCCCCTTCTTCAAGGGCAAGCGCGTGGCGGTGATCGGTGGCGGCAACTCCGGCATCGAGGCTGCCATCGATCTGGCCGGCATCGTCGAGCACGTCACCGTGGTGGAGTTCGCCGATACTCTGCGTGCCGACGATGTGCTGCAGAAGAAGGCCCGTTCCATGGGCAATATCGACATCATCATGAGCGCCCGCACCACCGAAGTGATCGGCGACGGCAGCAAGGTGGTGGGCATGGACTACGAAGATCGCACTACCGGCGAGATCAAGCATCTGGCGGTGGCCGGCATCTTCGTCCAGATCGGTCTGGTGCCGAACACCGAGTTCCTCAAGGGGAGCGAAGTGGCCCTGACCCGCTTTGGCGAAATCGAGATCGACACCAAGGGTGCCACCTCCCTGCCCGGCGTCTATGCCGCAGGGGATGCCACCACGGTACCGTTCAAGCAGATCATCATCTCCATGGGGGCAGGTGCCACCGCCGCCCTGGGTGCGTTTGATTACCTCATTCGCAACCCGGCGCCGGAAGCACAAGCTACCCAGGCCGATGCCGTGACCGCCTGATAACCGCCCAACAAAAAACCGACTCCCTGGAGTCGGTTTTTTTATCCCTGTCGTTGGGTCGCCAGCCTTCAGCGCCCCTGCGGCGCGTCCCTCTCCTGCCCCTCTTCACTCACCGCTCTCTCTTCTGCATCAGGCACGGCATAGCTCGCCGGCACTGCCTCCCCTTCCAGATCCGTTCTTGGCTCCAGCTCCGCCGTCATGGGGGTGTTGGGGGGCACAGGTATGAAAACCTGATGCTCCGTCAGCGGAATGGGGGCTCGCTTACGCCTGCGCCAGCCGAGATAGGCCGACAGCAGCAGACCGCACAGGGCAAAGTAGACGAACAGCCCCTGTGGTCCGAACGTTGCCATGGTAAAGGGGGCCAGCAGCGGACCCGTCATGGCCCCCAGGCTGTAGGCAAGCAGCAACCCCTGGTTTGCCCCCAGCACCTGATCCGGGCGCAGTTCATCGCAGGCATGGCTGAGGCTCAAGGGATAGATGGAGAACGCCATGCCCCCCAGCAGGAAGACAAGAGTCCCCTCGACTGGCTCACGCCAGGGCTCCGGCAGCAGCACCATCAACAACGCGATCAGGGTCAGCAGGGCGCAGAGCAGCAGGATCACCAACCGTCTGTCGTAACGATCAGATGCACGTCCGATAGGATATTGCAGACACATCCCCCCCAGGATCACCAGCGCCATCATGTCCGCCACCTGGGAGAGGGAGGCGCCGCTGTCGGTGAAATAGAGCGGCAACAGCCCATAGATGGACCCGAGGATGAGGCCCGAGGTAAAGCTGCTGCCCATCCCCGCCGGAGTGAGGCGCACCAGCTCCAGCACTCCCACCGGCTGGGGTGCCACCATGGCCGGCGTCGCCACTCGGGAGAGAGCCAGAGGCACCACGGAGAGAGTCGCCGCCATGGCGCACAGGGCGAACGGCGTCAGCACCATGGGGTCCACCTGCTTGAGCAGCTGCTGGCCCAGGGCAAGTGAACCGTACAGCAGGATCATGTAGAGGGACATCAACCGCCCCCGGTTCGCCGGGGTGCTTGAGACCAGCATCCAGGACTCCAGCACCACGAACAGGCCGCCGGTGGCAAACCCCCCGATCAGCCGCAGCGCCGCCCAGGTGACAGGCTCCACCACCATGCCGTGCAGCAGAAACAGAAAACAGAGCAGGGAGGCATAAGCCGCATAGGCCCGGATATGTCCCACCCGGATGATGAGGCGGGCATTGATGAAGGTCCCCAGCACCAGGCCGCCGAAATAGGCAGCCGACACCAGACCGATGGCCTGGGCGGACACCTGCTCGGCGGAGAGACGCACCGTCAGCAGGGTATTGAACAGACCGTGACCCAGAATGAAGATCACCAGACTGGTCAGGGGGGACAGCAACCTTGTCAGTGCCATGGAGCCTCCTCGCAATAAAAGGGTCATGGTAGCCCCTGCCTCCCGCCCCCTTCAACCCGAATGCCCTCCCCCTGCGGGGCTATGCTTGACGGGAACCCCACATGGAGATCCGAAAGATGAGACTCATGCTGTTGTTGGCCGCCCTGCTCTTTTGCGGCAGCGCCCTCGCCTTCCACTGCCCCATGGACATGAAGAAGATAGACGACGCCCTGGCCGCAGGCCCCGCCCTCAGTGCCGAGCAACTGGCCGAGGTGAAGCAGTTGAGGGCGGACGGAGAGACCCTGCACAACGCGGGCAAGCATCAGGAATCGGTCGATACCCTGGCCAAGGCCATGGCCATTCTCAGCATCGATCAGGGCTGATACCGCCCCTTCGCCGCGCGACGGTCTCTTTCGCATCGCCCGGATACAGACCGCCAAAATGAAACAAGGCCCTCGCCATCACTGGCGGGGGCCTTTTCACTGCGGATGTCAGCGCTGAACGGGGCTACACCCGGCCACTGTAGACCAGAGTGCAATAGTTGAAGGCTATCTTGCCGTCAACGGCGTGGCGAGCAAACTCGCGGCGAACGAGCGCTGTCATCTGATCGTGGGCCGGCGTGCCCGCCACAGGCGCATAGGAGGAGGAGTTGAGCCGTCCAAGCACCCCGTCAAGATCGAACAGCTGGCTGTTCTCGAAGCGATCGAGCCGGTACTCCCCGGTGAAGAAGGCGCGAAAATCCGCCTCACCGAGGTTGCGATGATTGACCTCCTCGTAATCCCCCGAGTAGGCGTGCAGCCCCTCTTCATAGGCCTTGAGAAACGGGGTGTTCGTCAGCCTGTCATTCCAGATGAGGGCGACCTGGCCACCGGGCTTGAGCAGCCGCTGGCACTCCTGCCGAAAAGCCGCGCGATCGAACCAGTGAAACGCCTGGGCGACCGTCACCAGATCCATCGCCCCCGTGGGCAGGCCCGTGGCTTCCGCACTGCCGTGCAGCCAGCCGATGTTCCCCACCTGGGCAAGCAGCCGTTTGGCGGCAGCCCGCATATCGTCATTGGGCTCCACCGCCCAGACCCGCGCGACCCGGGGGGCCAGCAGGGCGGTCAGGATGCCGGTGCCCGCGCCGATGTCCGCCACCTGGGCCTCTGGCCCCATGGCCAGCTCCCTTGCCAGAAAATCCAGCATGGCGGCGGGATAACCGGGTCGATATTTCACATAGGCCTCGACCCGGGTCGAGAATCGCTGGGTACTGTCCATGGCAGACTCCTCTCTTGATGCGGCCTTCATGCCGGCTCCCGGCCTGGTGACCAGGATCCCCATGCCACTACACTTGACCCCATCATGCAAGCCCCAAGCGGGTGGCAAACGGCGTACAGGCTGGCTTGCCACCCAGCGAAGCAGCAGGCGCTGCGGGCGGCAGGATACCCATCGGGGCGCCCGCTCACGGGCGTCGAAGGACAAACACCAGGATGGAGCTGCGACACAATGAGACCAGTCAAGAACAGGATTTGCCTCTGGTATGACGGGGATGCCGAGGAGGCGGCACGGTTTTACGCCAGCCTCTTCCCCGACTCCGCCGTCGGTGCCGTACACCGGGCCCCGGCCGACTATCCCGCCGGCAAGAAAGGGGACGTGCTGACGGTCGAGTTCAGGGTGATGGGGATCCCCTGCCTCGGCCTCAACGGCGGGCCCGGGGTCCGCCACAACTGGGCGTTCTCGTTTCAGGTGGCCACCCAGGACCAGGCCGAGACGGATCGCTACTGGCACGCCATCATCGACCATGGCGGTCAGGCGAGCGAGTGCGGCTGGTGTCAGGACAAGTGGGGCATCTCCTGGCAGATCACCCCTCAGGTCCTCATCGAGGCGATAAGCGATCCCGACCCCGAGGCAGCGAGACGCGCCTTCGAGGCCATGATGCAGATGGACAAGATTGACATTGCCACCATCGAGGCGGCGCGCCAGGGCGAGTAGCCCGTTCGCACGGGCGCCGCACACAACAAGGCCACCCCTGGGGGTGGCCTTGTGCATATTGGCTGTCAGCTCTTCACGGCGCCGCGATTACTTGGCGTAATCCTCGGTGGGTACGCAGGAGCAGAACAGATTGCGATCGCCATAGACGTCGTCGATACGGTTGACCGACGGCCAAAGCTTGCTGGCGCGCACCGCGTCGGATGGGAAGACCGCCTCGGCGCGGCTGTAGCCACGGTTCCACTCTGCATCCATCACGTCGTCCTGGGTGTGCGGCGCATGGACCAGGGGGTTGTCGGCAAGGCTCCAGTGACCGTCCTGCACCCGGGCAATCTCGGCGCGGATGGCGGTCATGGCTTCCACGAAGCGATCCAGCTCGCGCTTGGATTCGGATTCGGTCGGCTCGACCATCAGGGTGCCCGCCACCGGGAAGCTCATGGTCGGCGCGTGGAAGCCGTAGTCCATCAACCGCTTGGCCACGTCCATCTCGCTGATGCCACTGGCTTCTTTGAGCGGGCGGATGTCCAGAATGCACTCGTGGGCCACCCGGCCGTTGCGACCTGTATAGAGCACGGGGAAGGACTCGCCGAGCTTCTTGGCCAGGTAGTTGGCGTTGAGGATGGCGACCTGGGTGGATTTCTTGAGCCCCTCGTCCCCCAGCATGGCGATGTACATCCAGCTGATGGGCAAAATGCTGGCCGAACCGAACGGAGCGGCAGACACGGCGCCGTTGTCACGGCTCTCCTTGTCGGTCTTGACCACGGCGTGACCGGCCACAAACGGTGCCAAGTGTTTCTTCACGCCGATGGGGCCCATGCCCGGACCGCCACCGCCATGAGGAATGGCGAAGGTCTTGTGCAGGTTGAGGTGAGAGACGTCCGCGCCGATAAAGCCTGGCGCCGTCAGCCCGACCTGCGCGTTCATGTTGGCGCCGTCGAGGTACACCTGACCACCATACTGGTGAACGATGTCGCACACCTCCTTGATGGTCTCCTCGTACACCCCGTGGGTGGAGGGGTAGGTCACCATCAGGCAGGAGAGCTGGTCTCCGACCTCGGCGGCCTTGGCGCGCAGGTCGTCCAGATCCACGTTGCCAGCCTTGTCACAGGCGGTGACGATGACCTTGAGGCCCGCCATCTGGGCGGAAGCCGGGTTGGTACCGTGGGCAGAGGCCGGGATGAGGCAGACATCGCGATGCCCCTCGCCGCGAGACTCGTGGTACTTCTTGATGGCCAAGAGGCCCGCGTATTCGCCCTGAGCGCCGGAGTTGGGCTGCATGCAGACCGCATCGTAGCCGGTCACCTTCACCAGCCAGTCTTCCAGATCTGCCAGCAGCAGCTGGTAGCCTTGAGTCTGCTTGAGCGGCGCGAAGGGGTGCAGCTTGCCAAATTCAGGCCAGGTCACCGGGATCATCTCGGCGGTGGCGTTGAGCTTCATGGTGCAGGAGCCCAGGGAGATCATGGCGTAGTTCAGGGCCAGATCTTTCGCTTCGAGACGGTGGATGTAGCGCAGCATCTCGGTCTCGGAGTGGTACTTGTTGAATACCTCGTGGGTCAGCACGGCGTCGGTGCGCAGCAGATCCTGCGGGATCGCCTGATGCGTCTGGGCGGCCTGGTCGAGGGCCTCCACATCGAGGCCGTGACCCCCCCCAAGGAACAGGTCGAACAGCTCGGCCACATCGCCTCGGGTGGTGGTTTCAGAGAGGGACACACCGACCGCACCGTCCAGATCCGCGCGCAGGTTGATGCCGAGCCCTTCGGCCTTGGCAATGAGTGCAGCTTTGTCCGACGTCAGTACTGTGAGGGTATCGAACCAGCTTCCGTGCTTGAGAGTCACGCCCTTGGCAGTGAGGCCGAGCGCCAGGATGGTGGTCAGACGGTGCACGCGGGAGGCGATGGTTTTCAGCCCCACCGGGCCGTGGTAGACGGCGTAGAAGCTCGCCATGTTGGCCAGCAGCACCTGGGCGGTACAGATGTTGGAGTTGGCCTTCTCGCGGCGGATGTGCTGCTCGCGGGTCTGCATGGCCATGCGCAGGGCGCTCTTGCCACGGGCATCCTTGGAGACGCCGATGATGCGACCCGGCATGGAGCGCTTGTAGGCGTCGCGGGTGGCGAAGAAGGCGGCGTGGGGGCCACCGTAACCCATGGGCACACCGAAGCGCTGGGCACTGCCGAACACCACGTCGGCACCCAGTTCACCCGGGGATTTGAGCAGCAGCAGGGAGAGCATGTCGGTCCCGACGCAGGCCAGCCCCTTCTGGGCCTGGACGGCGGCAATGAGGGAACGCAGATCGGCCACATTGCCGGTGGTCCCCGGGTACTGGAACATGGCACCGAACACCTCTTCGCTCACGGCCTCGCCCGCAGGGCCGACCACCACATCGAAACCGAAGTGGACCGCGCGCTCCTTGACCACGTCGATCACCTGGGGGTGAACGTCGTCGGCCACGAAGAAGAGGTTGGATTTGGATTTGGCCATGCGCTTGGCCAGCGCCATGGCTTCGGCGGCGGCGGTGGCTTCATCGAGCAGGGAGGCGCTCGCCAGATCCATGCCGGTGAGATCCAGGGTGAGCTGCTGGAAGTTGAGCAGGGCTTCGAGACGGCCCTGGGCCAGCTCGGGCTGATAGGGGGTGTAGGCGGTGTACCAGCCCGGGTTTTCCAGCACGTTGCGCAGGATGACGTGGGGCACGTGGGTGTCGTGGTAGCCCATGCCGATGTAGCTCTTGGCGATCTGGTTCTTGGCCGCATAGCCCTTGAGCTTGGCCAGGGCCTCCACTTCGGTCATGGGGGCGCCGATACCAAGCGGCCCCGGACGACGGATGGCGGCGGGGACCGTCTGCTCAATCAGATCGTCCAGGCTCTCGGCACCCACGGTGGCGAGCAGGGCCCGCAGTTCTTCCTCACCCGGGCCGATGTGACGGCGGATGAAATCGGTTTTTTGCTCGAGTTCAAACAGTGACTGGGTCATTTCCCTATTTCCTGGTAATAGGTCCTGGCATGACATCCTGATAACCAAGACCTGATGTTCCTGTAGCCGGTCGATACCGGCTCCACTCATGTTCTGTGTCCGCCGCGGGCAGACGGGGAATGCGGCAAGGGCATCCCGAAGGCGCAAAGGCTGCGCCTTTCCTGCAACCGCCATGGCCGCAGGATGGCAGTCATACAAGTGGGCCCTGCTGTGTTGGCAGGGCCCGGGGGCATTACTCTTCGTCCACCACGTTCTGGTAGCCTTCGGCATCCAGCAGGTTGGCGAGCTCGCCCGCGTCGTCCAGCTTGATGCGGAACAGCCAGCCGGCGCCGTAGGGGTCGGAGTTGACCAGCTCGGGGCTGCCTTCCAGCTCTTCGTTGACGGCCAGGATCTCGCCGCTCACCGGGCTGTAGATGTCGGAGGCGGCCTTGACGGACTCCGCCACGGCGCAATCTTCACCGGCGCTCACCTGCTTGCCCACTTCCGGCAGATCGACGAACACCATGTCCCCCAGCAGATCCTGGGCGTGCTCGGTGATGCCGACCACGGCTTCGCCGTTGGCTTCAACACGGACCCACTCGTGGGAGGTGGCATATTTCAGTTCGCTCGGGATATGGCTCATTTGTGCTTCCTTTATGCTCTTGGATCGCTTCAACAAAAATGGGGCGGCGAAGGTCAACCCTCGCCGCAATCAATGATTACACCAGCGGCTGGCCGTTGCGCACGAAGGCCGGCTTGGTGACTTTCACGGTGACCTGCTTCTTGCGGATCTCCACCTGGGCCTGTTCGCCGATATCGCGGGGCACCCGCGCCAGGGCAATGCTGTAACCCAGGGTGGGCGAGAAGGAGCCGGAGGTGATCACCCCTTCCCGTGTTTCGCCGCTCTCGCTGGTGAAAGTGACCGGCATGCCGGCACGCAGCACGCCCTTTTCTTCCATCACCAGACCCACCAGCTTGGGCTGGTTGCCGGCGGCCTTCTGGGCTTCCAGGGCGGCGCGGCCGATGAATTGGCGGGAGGCAGGCTCCCAGGCCAGGGTCCAGGCCATGTTGGCGGCAAGCGGAGAGATTGACTCGTCCATGTCCTGACCGTAGAGGTTCATGCCCGCTTCCAGGCGCAGGGTATCACGGGCACCCAGGCCGCAAGGGGCCACGCCGTTGTCCAGCAGGGCCTGCCACAGATCGCACGCCTTCTCTTGGGGAACCACAATCTCGTAGCCATCTTCGCCGGTGTAGCCGGTGGTGGCGATGAAGAGATCCCCGGCCTGCACACCGAAGAAGGGCTTCATCCCTTCGACCGCCGCATTCTGCTCGGGGGTGAACACCTTGGCCGCCTTGGCCTTGGCGTGGGGGCCCTGCACCGCGATCATGGCAAGCTCGGGGCGCTCGGTCACGCTCACGGCAAAGTCGATGGCGTGATGGCGGATCCAGGCCAGATCCTTCTCGCGGGTAGCGGAGTTCACCACCAGGCGGTAGAAGGTATCGGTCAGGAAGTAGGTGATGAGGTCATCGATGACGCCGCCTTCCGGATTGAGCATGCCGCTGTAGAGGGCCTTGCCGGGGACGGTGAGTTTGGCCACGTCGTTGGCCAGCAGGTGTTGCAGGAAGGCTTTGACCCGCTCGCCGGTCAAATCGACGATGGTCATGTGGGAGACATCGAACATGCCTGCATCGGTGCGCACCACATGGTGCTCTTCCAACTGGGAACCGTAGTTGATGGGCATCTCCCAACCGTGGAAGTCCACCATCTTGGCACCCGCTTCCAGGTGTTTCGGATGCAATACAGTAGTCTGGATCATCGCTGTGTTTCCTTAAGCGTTCGCGACAACACTCGCAATCCGCCCCGGCTCGTCGGGAACTACGGACCACAAGCTCTGTGCTCGTTCCCGCCCGGGCGGGCAGGAGTGATTCCTTGAACGGAGCGGATTATATGACAAGCGTGCCGGGGCACCGCTCAAAAAAAACTAATCCTCACCCGACTCACTGACACCAGACACTAAGGCAAAAACAGTGATAAAAACAGCCAAAACCGCGCCATTGCGGGATTTAATGTTGATTTTTACCGTCCCGTCACAATTTACAGAAAAACGTTTCGCTTCTCGCCAACATTAAAGGCTGACCCCCCAAAGGGTCATCTCGCCCTGTCAGATTAGTTTTTTTGTTAAAACCCCGGGGTAAGATTAGATTTTTTCACCCTTGGCCAGGGTGGGCAGCTCCCCATCCAGCCCCATGGCGGCCCGGATCATGCCCTGCTTGAGGGGGCCAAGACCGTCGACGGCGCGAAGCCCCACCCCGCGCACCAGCTTCTTGAGGGGGTTGCTGCCCGCAAACAGTCGCTTGAGCCCCTCCATGGCCGCCAGCATGCGCGCCGCCTCGCTCTTGCGCCAGCGCTCGTAGCCCCGCAGGTTGGCGAGCAGGCCGATGTCCGCGCCCTTGCCGTGATGAATGAGGATCTGCTCCGCCAGGGCGGCGGCATCCAGCAAGCCCAGATTCACCCCCTGCCCCGCCAGCGGGTGGATGGTGTGGGCCGCATCCCCCACCAGCACCAGGCGCTCGCGGGCAAAGTCGCGGGCGTAGCGGGCGGTGAGCGGAATGGCGCTGCGAGCCCCCTCCACCTTGCACAGCCCGAGGCGCCCATCAAAGGCGGCGGTGAGCTGGCGGTTGAAGCCGTCGTCATCCAGGGCGCAGAGCGCCTCGGCGCGGGCCGCGGGCACAGACCACACGATAGAGCAGAGGTCGGGCTGCCACAGGGGCAGGAAGGCGAGCGGCCCCTGGGGGGTGAAGATCTGGCGCGCCACCGCCTCATGGGGCTCGGCACAACGCACCGTCGCCACCAGGGCGTGATGACCGTAATCCCAGCTGGTGAGCGGGATATCGGCCTGACGGCGCACCCAGGAGTGGGCGCCGTCGGCGGCCACCACCAGCTTGGCCGAGAGGGCCTGGCCATCTTCCAGCAGCAGCAGGGCGCCCGCTGGCCCGCACTGCAGGCTGGTGGCCCGGGCCGGGGTCAGCATCTGGATATTGCTGGCCCCCGCGATGGCGTCCAGCAGCGCAAGCTGGATCACCCGGTTCTCGACGATGTGGCCAAGGGCCCCCTGACGCAGGCTGGCAGCATCGAAATCGATGTGGCCGAAACTGTCCTGCTCCCACACCTGCATCTTCTCGTAGGGCTGCAGGCGGCGCGCCACTATGCCGTCCCAGGCGCCGACCCCTTGCAGGATGTGCTGACTCGCGAGGCTCAGGGCACTGACCCTGTTGTCCGGCGTCTCACCGAGCGTTGCATCGGGCAGCCGGCCTTCCACGATGGCCACCTTGATCGCCCGGTTCTTGAGGGCGGCAGCGAGCCCCAGGCCCACCATGCCCCCCCCCACGATCACCACATCCACATCTTGCATCTGCATTCTCTTGTGTCCTTTCCGGGCGGGTCGCCAGGATCTGCGAGGCGACGCCCACAGGCGTGCCTCTTGCTCGAAATCGTCTTTGCCGCCGGGGCGACAGCGCTTATTGGCCGCACACCTCGCCCACGAATCCCAGGGTGCGGGAGGCGAGCGGTGCCTTGAGCCAGGGCACTCTGCCCATCAGGGAGAGCGCCAGATTGCGGCCCACCACCAGGGGAGCGTGATGGTTTGAGAAGAGCTGGGCCAGGGAGGACGTGAGCCAGACGGTCTGGGCCTGATCGTCCCGCCGCTGCTGCCAGTAGCCGCTTAGCACCTCAAAGCCGCCGATGTCTTCCCCCGCCGCGAGCGCACGGGCCAGGGTCCGGGTCAGCACGTCCAGATCCCGCATGCCGAGGTTGAACCCCTGACCGGCGATGGGGTGCAGCAGGTGGGCGGCGTTACCCACCAGCACGGTGCGCTGGGCCAGCGGGTAGTCGGCCACCGTCAGCACCAGCGGATAGAGGTGGCGCACGCCGGTACGCTCGATGCGCCCGAGGCGCCAGCCAAAAGCCTGCTGCAGACGGGCGAGAAAGGCGGCGTCATCCAGTGCAAGCAGCCCCTGTGCCTCGTCCCGCGGCACGCTCCACACCAGAGAAGAGAGGCCGTCCTGCATGGGCAGCAGGGCCAGCGGCCCTCCATCGGTGAAGCGCTCGAAGGCCCGTCCGGCGGGATCCTCGGCGGTCTTGACGGTGGCGATGATGGCGCTCTGGCCATAATCGTGGCGACTGACCGGCATCTTGAAATGCTGGCGCACGAAGGAGTGGCCCCCGTCGGCCGCCACCAGCAGCCGGGTGCGGTAGCGCGCGCCGCCCTCCAGGGCGAGCGTCACTCCCGCCTCGTCGGGGTCGATGGCCTCAAGCCTGGCCGGGCACAACATACGGATCTGCGGGCAGGCGGCGATCGCCTCTTGCAGCACGATGCCCGCCGCCGACAGCTCGATCACCTGACCGAGGGCGGGTAGACCATACTCCGCCGCCGACAGCCGGGTCTGGCCACAGTGGCCCCGATCCGACACATGGATATGGGTGATGGGGGAGCAGTGGGGTACCAGGTGCGGCCAGAGGCCGTGACGGGCCAGCGCCTCGCAGGTACCGGCGGAAAGCGCGATGGCACGGGCATCGAAACCGGGATGAGCATTGAGCTCGGGCGCACTGGCCTCCAGCAGCAGGATCTGCAGGGGGGCGCCATCCTGTCCTTTCAGGGCGGCAAGGGAGAAGGCCAGCACGGCACCGCTCATACCACCGCCGACGATAGCCACGTCGACGTGAACCAGATCAGATTGAGACATGAGAAGAGGGCATAGGCGAAAAAACGTGGGCCAATCCTACCACAAAGGTGGCGGACGGGATGCGAAGCCACGGGCAAAAAACCGCTTTGGCACCATGGGTTAGCAGAGTGCCTCCCCTGCTCTCGCCCCTTGTAAAACAGAAAGAGCGCCGTGATGCGCTCTTTCATTGACCCGGTGGGCGGGCAGATCAGTGCAGGGTCGGCGGCATGCTCGGTGCAGCCGGGCGCTTGCCAAACTCCTCGAACGCCATCATGACCCCGAGGCGCACGTGTTCGTAAAGCACCAGGAAGGAGGCTTCGTTCTCTTCATCTTCCTGATCGAACTCGGCAGAGACCTGGGTGATGCTGGCGATGTCCTGAATCATCTCCTGCAGCTCTTCGGATGCCTTGGAGAGCTCCTGTTGGACCACGCCAAAGCCGGCCAGGAAGGCCTGGGACCAGTCCACCAGCGAGTCGATGCGCTCATCGAGCGGCGCCTCGTCGCTTGGCAGCAGCAGCTCGACGCCCTTTTGTGCCATCAGGCTCTCGATCACCTCGTGATAGAGGTCGGTCATCACCTGGCGCACCGGTGCCGGCAGACCGAAACCGTCGTTGATCAGATCATTGAAATGGGGCTGCCAGCTTTTGTCGTCCAGGGCCACGCCACCGCACACCAGGCCGCAGATCACGCCATGGGCCTCGACGGCCGTCGCCATGAGGTCGTGCTGTGCCATCAGGTCCGCCACGGCGGCGTATTTCAGGGGGGTTGTTTTGCTCATCTAGGATCCGCTCAAAGTTCAGGCAAATATGCAGAATTTATGGCCGAGATCCTAGCATTCTCCCCCAGCCAGAGCCAGCAAGGCCTTGAAACTTCTGCATCTGCGCTATATAGTCCCGCCCAGTTGTCCACGTGGATAAAGGCGGAAATCAGCCCCGCCGTATTGAGGAAGGCATGAGCATAGAGGCCGTAGAAATCGTCATTCTGGGACGTCCCTACAAGGTGTCCTGTCCCTTGGGACAACAAGATGCCCTGCGCCAGGCCGCCGACCAGCTGACCGACAAGCTCATCGAGCTTCGTCAACGTTCCAAGGTCTCCAGCAACGAACAGCTGGCCGTCATGGCAGCGCTCAATTTCTGTCATGAGCTCTGCCTTGAAAAAGAGAAAAACCACCAATACTCTGAGACCATGGACAAGCGGATCAAGATGCTGCAACGCACCATCGAAGCCGCCTTGATCGAGCACGGACAATACGGTGAATCCAGCGAAGAGGCGCAACAGCCCTAATCGCACCGAGTTTTGAAATTCCCTGGAGTGTTTGTCAGCCGGTTCAAGTCCCCGAGCCGATATTCATACCAAACAGGGGGTCTGCCTTCTGGCTATTGAGCATGCTCGGCCCGACCGAGAAGCCTGCGGCCAGATTAGATCTCCGCCTTGAACCGACGGTTCAAGGGCCCAAACCGGCAACGGCATCTCCGGGGTACCTACCCAAAAAAGCCCGTCATCACGACGGGCTTTTTCTTGGTTCTTCGCGGGATCCTGGGAAAGTGGAAGTTGACAGACAGGGTGCTGGTAAACTGGCTGTCTCCAAACACACCACCACCATCACCCTGCTGTCGCCGTGCATCATATT
>NZ_JAPCIZ010000015.1:0-78135 GCF_027707725.1 Aeromonas sp. QDB25
CACGGCGACAGCAGGGTGATGGTGGTGGTGTGTTTGGAGACAGCCAGTTTACCAGCACCCTGTCTGTCAACTTCCACTTTCCCAGGATCCCGCGAAGAACCTAAAAAAAGCCGACCCCGGGGGTCGGCTTTTGCACGGTGCGAGTGGGCGGGTCGCCTTAGAACTCGGCGGTGCGGGGAGTACGGGGGAAGGGGATCACGTCGCGCACGTTGCCCATGCCGGTCACGTAGACCACCAGGCGTTCGAAGCCCAGACCGAAGCCGGAGTGCGGCACGGTGCCGTAGCGACGCAGATCGCGGTACCACCAGTAGTCTTCCTTGTTCAGGCCCATCTCGGCCAGACGGGCATCCAGCACCTCGAGACGCTCTTCACGCTGGGAGCCGCCGATGATCTCGCCGATCCCCGGAGCCAGTACGTCCATGGCGGCAACGGTCTTGCCGTCGTCGTTGAGGCGCATGTAGAAGGCCTTGATGTCTTTCGGGTAGTTCTTCACCACCACCGGGGACTTGAAGTGCTCCTCGGCCAGGTAGCGCTCGTGCTCGGAGGAGAGATCGATGCCCCAGGAGACCGGGAACTCGAAGCTCTTGCCGCAGTTTTGCAGCACGTCGATGGCGTCGGTGTAGTCAATCTGGGCGAAGTCGGAGGCGACGAAGCGCTCCAGACGGCCGATGGCGTCCTTGTCCACGTGCTGGGCGAAGAACTCCAGATCGTCGCGGCGCTCGGTCAGCACGGCGTTGAAGACGTACTTCAGCATGGCTTCGGCCAGGGCGGCGTTGTCTTCCAGATCGGCGAAGGCCACTTCCGGCTCCACCATCCAGAACTCGGCCAGGTGGCGGCTGGTGTTGGAGTTTTCGGCGCGGAAGGTCGGGCCGAAGGTGTAGACCTTGGACAGGGCGCAGGCGTAGGTTTCGACGTTCAGCTGGCCGGACACGGTCAGGAAGGTCTCCTTGCCGAAGAAGTCCTTGTCGTAGTCCACCTTGCCTTCGGGGGTGCGCGGCAGGTTTTCCATGTCCAGGGTGGAGACGCGGAACATCTCGCCGGCCCCTTCAGTGTCGGAGGCGGTGATGAGGGGCGCCGCGATCCAGAGGTAGCCCTGTTCGTGGAAGAAGCGGTGAATGGCCTGGGAGAGGCAGTTGCGCACCCGGGTCACGGCACCGACGATGTTGGTGCGGGCACGCAGGTGGCCCTGCTCGCGCAGGTACTCGATGCTGTGGCGCTTGGCAGACATGGGGTAGGTGTCCGGATCTTCGACCCAGCCCACCACCTTGACCTCGGTGGCCTGCAGTTCGAACGCCTGGCCGCTGCCCTGGGACTCGACCACGGTGCCGGTCACTTCGACGGAGCAAGCTGTGGTCAGACGTTGCACTTCATTCTCGTAATTGGCCAGGGTATTGGGGGCGACGGCCTGCACCGGATGGAAGCAGGAGCCATCGGAAACGGCCAAAAATGAGATCCCCGCCTTGGAATCGCGGCGGGTCCGGATCCACCCTTTCACAGTCAGGGTGGTGCCGACCGAATACTTACCGGCCAGCACATCAACTACGGATGCGTGCGTCATCGAAATATTGTCTCCAGCTTGTTCTTGCAGCGCTATTTGCAACACTAGGGGTCTGGCCCGGGCGCAGTTGGCCCACCATGGCAGACTAAGCCGTTCATCTTACCCGCGCAGGTTTGATAAACAAGCAAAAATGTCGGACCCTTGCGGGGATTTCCCCATGCATCGTGCATGGATCATGGCGGCTGGACGGGGGTGAGGGTGAAGGAGCGCAGGCGGGGGCCGGATGGCTGGATACGGGTGTTGCAGGGGCTGGTGATCCTCTGCTGGGGCGGCTTTGTCGCCCTGCTCTCCCTCTATCACTTCGCCCGGCCAGAGGTGGCTTACGGCTTTCTGGTCTATGGGGGCGTCAAGGTGCGCCAGAGCTGGGACCCCCTGCTCACCCCCTGGCTGGAGCGCGGGCTCTGGGGTTGCTGCCTGCTGACCCTAGTGGTGCTGGTGCTGGCCCGTGGCCGCAGCCGTCGGCAGGAAGATGCCCGCCACGTCAATCTCTTCATCCTGCTGCTGATCCTGGTGGCCTGCCTGCTGCTTTACTACCGGGGCTGAGGGCCGTCGCCGTCATCCTTCCCCTGAGAGGCGGGGCGCTTGCCTATCTGGCGCTCCACGCTGTCGAGCATCTGGTTGTAGGCGAGCGCCACCCGGCCAATCTCGTCCCCTTCATCCCCCTCCAGCCTGTGGCCGAAGTCGTTGCGATCGGTGGCCTCCTCCATGGAGCGGGTCAGCTGGTTGAGGGGGCGGACTATCCAGGTGCGGATGACCCAGAGGGTGAGCAGGAGTCCCAGCCCGAAGATGAGGGTGAGGCTCAGGGCCGAGGTGAGGATGTTCTGCTCCACCCGGGTAAACAGGGTGTCGAGGGAGTAGTCAAAACGCACCGCCCCCAGCACGGTGTTTTCCGGCACCTGGTGGCAACTGGTGCAGTCGGTACCGCGAAAATCCTTTCTGGCCAGCAGCGGGCGGGTCACCACCAGCCGGCTGTGCATGCCGTCATGCTCTACCTCCAGGCTCCCCTTGCCCGCCAGCGCCAGGGCATCAAACCTGTCCTTCGGGGCTTCGTCGTCACGGCCCGGCCCGTACTGCTTGTTGACCGCCGCCCCGCGCACGATGCGGGCATCTTCCACGTGGGCGTGATCGAGAAACTTGGCGCGCAGGGTGTCGCGGGCGTCCATCTTGCCGGTCAGCATCAGCATGTTGAGGCCGTCGAAGTAGGCCTCGGTCTGCTCGCGGCTCTGTTCCTTGATGAGGGTCAGGATGAGGTCACGCTCGCGCACCGCCTGATAGGCCGCGGAAAACACCAACACCATGGAGAAGATGAAGAGCAGGAAGAAGTTGATCTTGGCAGCAATGGAGAGGCGCATGGGACTGGTACATCTGTTGGGTAAAACCCGCGCAGTCTACTCTCCTCGCCGGACGGGTTTTGGTGTCTTGCTCACATTCTGATGAAAAAGCGCCAAAAGGCCCTGCGTTCTCATGCAGGGCCCGTTCAGCCGGACTCAATATTCGCCGCTGGTGATGGCCTCGTGGATGGCGCCGGTCAATACCCGCAGCTCTTCAGGGGTGATGACGAAGGGGGGCATCAGGTAGATGAGCTTGCCAAAGGGACGGATCCAGGCGCCCAGCTCCACGAACTTGCGCTGGATGCGCGCCACGTCCACCCGCTCCTTCATCTCCACCACCCCGATGGCGCCGAGCACCCGCACATCCGCCACCGCCCGGTGCAGGGTCAGCTCCACCAGTTCGGTTTTGAGTTGGTGTTCGATGGCTTGCACCCGCGCCTGCCACGGGGAGGCGAGCAGCAACTCGATGGAGGCGTTGGCTACCGCACATGCCAATGGATTGCCCATGAAGGTGGGGCCGTGCATGAAGACGCCCGCCTTTCCGTCACACACGGTGCGAGCCACATGCTCTGTAGTGAGCGTGGCCGACAGCGTCAGGTAGCCGCCGGTGAGCGCCTTGCCCAGGCACATGATGTCGGGGCTGATCCCCGCCCAGTCGCAGGCAAAGAGCTGGCCGGTGCGGCCAAAGCCGGTGGCGATTTCATCTGCTATGAGCAGCACGCCGAACTCGTCGCACAGGGCGCGCACCCACTGCAGGTAGCGGGGGTGGTAGAAGCGCATGCCGCCGGCCCCCTGGACGATGGGTTCGAGCACGATGGCGGCAATTTCCTCGTGATGATCCGCCACCAGGGTGGCCAGCTCCACCACGCTCTGCTCGTCCCACTGGGCGTGGAAGCGGCAGCTTGGCGCTTCGACGAAATGGTGCTCGGGCAGGAAGCCCTGGTAGAGCTCGTGCATGCCGCCATCGGGATCGCACACGCTCATGGCGCCGAAGGTGTCGCCGTGATAGCCGCCCCGAAGGGCAACGAATTTGGCGCGGGGCGTCCCTTTGGCATGCCAGTACTGCTGGGCCATCTTGAGGGCCACCTCCACCGCCACCGAGCCGGAATCCGCCAGAAAGACCCGATCCAGCCCCTTCGGGGTGATTTCCACCAGTTTGCGGCAGAGCTCGACCGCCGGGGCATGGGTCAGGCCGCCAAACATCACGTGGGACATCTTGCCGAGCTGGGCGGTGGCGGCCGCGTCCAGTTCCGGCACCTGATAGCCGTGAACGCAGGCCCACCAGGAGCTCATGCCATCCACCAGCTCGCGCCCGTCCGTCAGGGTGAGGGTTACCCCTTTGGCGCTGGCCACTTCATAGCAGGGCAGGGGATGGGTGAGGGAGGTATAGGGGTGCCAGACGTGGTGCAGGTCGAATTCTTGGTTGGTCATTTAATGTTCTGTTGTCAATTGATTTGATCTGGTCGGTGTTGACAGTCTACGCGTGCTCTCTACACTAGCCAACAATTTCAGCCACTTGGCTTCGCGCACGCCCTGGCGTCGCGCTGTCCAGCTGGCGGGTCTTGCGGCGAACGCTCTCTTGAGCGCGGCGCAGGATCCCACCAATAACAACCGGAAGCCATGTATGAATGCTCTCACCGCGGGCGCCCACGCCCTTCGTCACGACTGGACCCTGACCGAGGTTCAGGCCCTGTTCGCCCTGCCATTCAACGATCTGCTGTTCCAGGCCCAGACGGTGCACCGCGCCCATTTCGACCCGAACGAGGTTCAGGTAAGCACCCTGCTCTCCATCAAGACCGGGGCCTGCCCGGAAGATTGCAAATATTGTCCCCAGAGCGCTCGCTACCACACCGGGCTCGAGACCGAGCGGCTGATGGAGGTGGAAAAAGTGCTGGAGCGGGCCCGGGAGGCCAAGGCCAACGGCTCGTCCCGCTTCTGCATGGGGGCGGCCTGGCGCAACCCGAAAGAGAAGGACATGCCCTATATCCTGCGCATGATTGAAGAGGTGCGCGGGCTCGGTATGGAGACCTGCATGACGCTGGGGATGCTGACCGCCGATCAGGCGGCGCGTCTCGGGGCTGCGGGGCTCGATTACTACAACCACAACCTCGACACCTCGCCGGAGTTCTACGGCGACATCATCACCACCCGCACCTATCAGCACAGGCTCGACACCCTGGAGCATGTGCGCGGTGCCGGCATGAAGGTCTGCTCCGGCGGCATCGTCGGCATGGGGGAGCAGGCGAAAGATCGGGCGGGCCTCCTGATGGCGCTCGCCAATCTGCCGCGCCACCCGGAGAGCGTGCCCATCAACATGCTGGTCAAGGTGAAGGGAACGCCCCTGGAGAACCAGGAGAACCTGGACCCGTTCGAATTTATCCGCACCATCGCAGTGGCGCGCATCATGATGCCGGCCTCCCACGTGCGCCTTTCCGCCGGGCGGGAGAAGATGAACGAGCAGATGCAGGCCATGTGCTTTATGGCGGGGGCAAATTCGATATTTTATGGCTGCAAGCTGCTGACCACTCCCAATCCGGACGAGAACAGCGACATGCAGCTGTTCAAGCGCCTCGGCATTCGCCCCGCCCAGCGGGCCCAGAAGCCGGATCAGGTTCAAGAGGAAGAGCTGCTGGCCGAGGTGAGTCGCCAGAGCGAGTCCAGCGAGCTCTTCTACGACGCCACTCGTCCCCGCGCAGAAGCCGTCCGTACATGATGACGCCTGTTGTCACCGGCCCCTTTGCACTGGGGCAGGCCCTGGCCGAGCGTGAGCAGGCCGCCCTGCTGCGCCGCCGCACCCCGGTAGAGGTCGCGAGCGGCGGGCGGATCCGGGTCGGGGGGCGGGACTACCTCAACGTCTCTGGCAACGACTACCTGGGGCTCGCGGGCCATACCGCCATCAAGGCCGCCTTCGCGGCGGGCGTGGCGCAATATGGCGCGGGCGCGGGCGCCTCGCCCCTGGTGACCGGCTACAGCCGCGCTCACCAGCAGCTGGAAGAGACGCTGGCCGACTGGCTCGGGGTGGAGGCGGTGTTGCTGTTCAACTGCGGCTTCTCCGCCAACCAGGCGGTGCTCAAGGCCCTGCTCGGCAAGGAGCATCTGCTGTGGCAGGACAGGCTCAACCATGCCTCCCTGCAGGAGATGGGCAGCCAGCTCCCCTGCAGGATGAAGCGCTTCGGCCACAACGACATGGCGGCCCTTGAGCGTCAACTCGAGCCAAACCGGGGCCTGATCGTCTCGGAAGGGGTGTTCAGCATGGACGGGGATCAGGGGCCCTGGGCTGAACTTGCAACACTCGCAGCCCTAAGCGGCAACTGGCTGATGATCGACGATGCCCACGGTATTGGGGTGCTTGGGGCCGAGGGGCGCGGCACCCTGGCGGCCCAGGGGGTGAACCCGGCCAGCGTGCACATCCAGATGGGGACCTTCGGCAAGGCGCTCGGGGTGGCCGGCGCCTTTGTGGGTGGCAGTCGCGAGCTGGTGGAGTACCTGGTCAATTTTGCCCGCCACTATGTCTACAGCACCCATATGCCCCCCGCCCAGGCGTGCGCCGTGCGCCAGAGCATCGAGCTGGTACGCGTAGCCAACGAGGCCCGTGCCCACCTGGCTCGCCTTGTCGCCCGGTTCCGGCAGGGGGCGCAGGCGCTCGGCTGGCGGCTTGGGGCAAGCGATACCCCCATCCAGCCGCTGCTGGTGGGGGAGAGCGTCGCTGCTCTGCAACTGGCCGAGCGGCTGCGGGAGTGCGGTGTCTGGGCCGGCGCCATCCGCCCACCCACGGTGCCGCTCGGCACGGCGCGCCTTCGCATCACCCTGTGCGCCGCCCATGGCGAAGATGACGTGGATCGCCTGCTCGAGGCCCTGGGACCCCGCCCATCCACTGACGAGAGAGGGGGCACCCATGGTGCATGAGCGTTTCCAGTCGGTGGACAAGGCACAGCTCGCCCGCCGCTTCGGGGCGGCGGCCCGCCACTACGACGCCCACGCCCGCTTCCAGCAGGAGGTGGGGCAGTCGCTGCTGGCGCGCATGGACGAGGGGGGCGTGAAAGAGGTGCGCTCAGGGGCCGGGCTGGATCTGGGCTGCGGCACCGGTTTCTTCCTGCCTGCCCTGGCGCCGCGCTGCGAGACGCTGACCGGGCTGGATCTCGCTCCCGGCATGCTGGCCCAGGCGGCCCTTCGCGGCAGCGGAGCCCGCCTGGTGTGCGGCGACGCGGAGGGGCTGCCCTTTGCCGACCAGAGCCTGGACTGGGTTTTCTCCAGCCTGGCCCTGCAGTGGTGCGAGCGGCCGGCCCAGGCCTTTGCCGAGCTCAACCGGGTGCTCAAACCCGGTGGCCAGGTCTTCTTCTCGACCCTGCTTTCGGGGTCACTGTGGCAACTGCGGGAGGCCTGGCGGGCCGTGGATGGTCGTGACCATGTCAATCGCTTCCTGACGTTGCCCCAGTTGCAGCAGGCGGCCCGTGACGGGGGCTTCGAGGCCCCGGCACTCTGCCCGCTGACCTGGTCCCTCGCCTACCCGGCGCTCAGCGGACTGCTGCGCGACCTCAAAGGGATAGGTGCGAGCCAGGTCAACGACGAGCGGTCTGCGGGCCTGGGTCATCGCCAGCGCCTGGTGCGACTGGGGGAGGCCTACGAGCGCCACCGTCAACCGGACGGCCTGCTGGCCGCCAGCTACGAGGTCTGCTTCGGGCGCCTGGTGCGGCGCTGACACAAAAAGACCCGGCGCACCCACCCCTTCAGCGGCAGGACGCGCGCCTGCCTTTCACCATGGATATCGGGGTGCCTCTGCGCCCCTGCACTGCATCGAGGAATCATCATGGGGACATCCTATTTCATCACGGGCACGGACACCGACGTGGGCAAGACCCTGGTGGCTCGCACCCTGTTGCTGGCGCTTGCCGCCAGAGGCATTCGCTGCGCCGGGTACAAACCGGTGTCGGCGGGCTGCACCCGCACCCCGGAGGGGCTTCGCAATCTGGATGCCTTGCTGTTGCAGCGGGCGGCCACGGTTGCGCTGCCCTACGAGCAGGTCAATCCCTATGCCTTCGAGCCGCCCATCGCCCCCCATATCGCCGCCCGTGAGCGGGGGGTGAGCATCCCCTTCGAGGGGCTGTCCGCCGGCTTGCGGGAGATTGAGGGAGCTGGGGCCGATCTCGTCATTGTCGAAGGGGCGGGGGGCTGGTTCCTGCCGTTGGATCATCAGCGTCTGCTCTCGGAGTGGGTCGCCCAGGAGCGGCTGCCGGTGATCCTGGTGGTGGGGGCCAGGCTGGGCTGCCTCAACCATGCCCTGCTCACCGTCAGCGCCATTCGCCAGCAGGGGTTGACCCTGGCGGGCTGGGTCATCAACCGGGTGGATCCGCACATGAGCCGCTACGAGGAGAACCTGGACACCTTGAAAGCCATGTTGCCGGCCCCATTTCTGGGGGAGCTCCCCTTCGTGGACGCGGTGAATGAGGTGGATTTGCACCACTGTCTCGATGTGTCGCCCTTGCTCTGAGGCCAGACATTCAGCAAACATTCATCGAGTCTGTCTATTATCTGGGGCAAGTGTGGTATCGGTCGCCCCTGGGGCGCCCCGAACCATGCATCCATATCTCACAAGGAGTCAATATGAAGCGAATTATGCTATTCCTGGTGACCAACCTGGCCGTCATGCTGGTGCTGGGGGTGGTACTCAATATCCTGTTCTCGGTTCTGGGGATCAACAAGTCCAGCATTTCCGGTCTGTTGGTATTCTGCGCCGTGTTCGGTTTTGGGGGTTCCTTTATCTCCTTGCTGATGTCCAAGTGGATGGCCAAGCGCAGCTATGGCGTCCAGGTCATCGAGCAGCCCCGCAACGAGACCGAGCACTGGCTGGTGAGCACTGTTGCCCGTCAGGCCCGTGAGGCTGGCATCAAGATGCCGGAAGTGGGGATCTACGACTCCCCCGAGATGAACGCCTTTGCCACCGGCGCCCGCCGTGACGACTCCCTCGTCGCCGTCTCCTCCGGTCTGCTCTACAGCATGAGCCGCGACGAGGCGGAAGCCGTGCTGGCCCACGAGGTGAGCCACGTGGCCAACGGCGACATGGTGACCTTGACCCTGATCCAGGGGGTGGTGAACACCTTCGTGATGTTCTTCGCCCGCATCGTGGCCGGCGTCATCAGCAACTTCTTCAGCTCCAACAACGAGGAAGAGAGCAGCAGCACCGGCGGTTTCGCCTACATGATCACCGTGTTCGTGCTGGAGATGGTGTTCGGCGTGCTCGCCTCCATCATCGTCATGTGGTTCAGCCGTCAGCGCGAGTTCCGTGCCGACGCCGGTGCCGCCAAGCTGGCCGGCCGCGACAAGATGATTGCCGCGCTCCAGCGTCTCGCCCGCGGTGCCGAGCCGCAGATGGAGGGTTCCATGATGGCGTTCGGCATCAACGGCAAGCGCTCCATGAGCGAGCTGTTCATGAGCCACCCGCCCATCGAGCAGCGCATCGCCGCCCTGCGTGGCTGATAGCCAGTCATCTAAAGAAAACGGCTGCCCTCGGGCAGCCGTTTTGCATTCCGGGGACGGGGTTTTGCCCCCCGATCACCCTATTTGATCACCAGATCCGTCAGGGGCACGGCGCAGCAGGCGAGGATCTTGCCCTCGGCACGCTCGGCGGCGCTGATGGCGGGGGCATCGGGGTGATCCACCTCGCCCGAGACCAGAGTCTGCTTGCAACTGCCGCAGATGCCGGCACGGCAGCTCCAGGGCAGCTCTACCCCCTGCTTGTTGGCCTGATCCAGCACGGTGCCCTGGTTGTTGCCCGCAAACACCCGCTCGCCGATACGCAGTTGCACCGCCTGATGGGGGCGGGCCACCGAGAGCAGGGCCCCGCCAAAGCTCTCCTGGCGGATGCGCCCGGCCGGTACGCCGAGGGCGGTCAGCCGGTTGGCTGCATCGGCCATGAAGCCGTGAGGGCCGCAGATGAACACCTCCCGCTCCTGCAAACCTCGGATCCGGCCCAGGTGATCGTCTTTCAGACGGCCGCTGAGCCCCTGCCAGTGTTTGTCAGGCTGGCTCAGGATCAGGGTGAGGGTCATTCCCTGCTGCGCCATGGCGTGCAGCTCGCTGGCGGCAGGAATGTCTGCCTCGCTGCGGCACAGGTGCATGAAGTGGACGTCATCGAGCTCCCCCCGTAGTGCCAGAGTGCGGGCAATGGAGAGCATGGGGGTGACACCGGATCCCGCCGAGAGTAGCAGCAGCCTGCGCTCGGACCCTAAGTGAAACTCGCCGGCCGGGGGGGCGGCCAGCAACCGGTCGCCCACTTTCAACTCATGGTGCAGCCAGGGGGAGAGGCGGCCATCGGCCAGCTTCTTGACGCTGATGCTGTAACGCTCGGGCCGCTCCGGCGTGGAGCTCAGGGTGTAGCGGCGTTGAACCCGTGTGTTTTTGATATCGAGGCTGATGGGCAGGTGCTGGCCAGGCAGGTAGTCGGGCAGGGGCTCGCCGTCGGCGGCCTCGAACCAGAAGGTTTCCAGATCCCGGGCCAGGGGTTCCCGGGCGACGCACACCAGCTCCCGCTTTTTCGGGGCCGCGTTGGGGTAGACCGGCGCCCGGGCCTGCTCCAGCACCTCGATCTCGCTGCCCGCTTCAATCCACCCCTCGTTCAGGGCCACCAGATTCTGGCCGAAGTAGACCTCACCATCTTCGCCACGGCGGTAGCGGGTGAGGGTGGCCAGCGGCTCTTTCAGGGCATTGAAGCGCTCCGTGCCTGCCTCCACCGTGGTCATGATGCAGCGGCTGCACGGCTTGTCCACCCGAAACTCCACCTCGCCGATGCGGATCCGTTTCCAGCCGTCCTCCTCGAAGGGGCGGGTGCCGCTCGCCACCAGGTTGGTACGAAATTGGCTCATCTGGTGCAAGGCATCGGATCTCAGGTTGAGATCCTCAAGGGAAGCCTGGCTGATGAGCAGCAAGGGGTAGCCGTCCGCAAAGCTCACCCGGGTGCCGGTCTTCTCCCGAAAACGATCGGATGCCTCCCCGAGCCAGAGCAGGCGCACCGGCTCCCTCGCCACCCGGCTCAGCCACTCATCGGCGTCGGGCCCGGTGTGCAGGGCGGTAAAGCGATCCCCCCAGACTCCGGTGTGCTGAGGGGCGCGACTGAACGCCGCCTCCATGAGGGCAAGGGGGGGCAGACCCGGATAGCGCAGTTGCAGCCCCCCCTCGACGGGGGTGGCCACCACCTGCTGCAACTGGGGATGGGTGCGGGCGGTGATAAAGGTGCCATCCGGTTTGACCACCATGTAGCGGCGATCCCCGGCAAGTCCCTCCTGGGTCACCCGGGCGCGCTCCAGCGGCATGCCTGCCGTCGATTTGATGGGGTAGAGATGTATGCTGGCGAGGGTCGGCATGTCCTGGTCCTTGTGCTGTGGCGATTCCTGTGAAGAGGGGAAGATAACGATTCCTGTCCCGGGCGGCAATCTTCTCCTGCTGCCCATGTCGAGGGCGGCGAGGGGGCTCGGGCGACAGGCCCGAATGGCTGCGGGGTGTGACGGGGATCCGGTTGTGAAGGGGGCGACCCATAAAGCGCAACATTTATTGATCCTGATCCACCATGTCGTACAAAAAACGGCCCATCATCGGGCCAGCTTCCAGTTTCTGACGCTTTCGCTTCTTCCCTCTCCGGCCACCGTCTGCCCAGGCAACACGGTATCAAGCGCATTCGGATGGGGCCTGTCACACAAAAAGAAGAAAGCAATGTATGAGCAAACAACTGGATATGACCCCACAGCCGGATCTCTCCCAGAAAACGGGAACAGGCCCGGTCCGCACCCGGCTGCCCGTCTGGCGGCCGGCCCTGCCACCTTGCAACCACGCCTGCCCGGCTGGCGAGAACATCCAGGCCTGGCTCGCCCTGGCCGAAGCGGGCCGCTTTGAGGCGGCCTGGCAACGACTCATCGAAGAAAATCCCCTGCCTGCGGTCCACGGGCGGGTCTGCTATCACCCCTGCGAAACGGCCTGCAACCGTGCCCAGGTGGATGATGCCGTCTCCATCCACGCCATCGAGCGCTTCCTTGGCGACGAGGCGCTGGCCCGGGGCTGGCTGCCTGTGCCACCTGCCCCTGCCAGCGGCAAGAAGGTGCTGGTGATCGGTGCCGGTCCCTCCGGCCTCTCCTGCGCCTGGCACCTCAATCGGCTCGGCCATCAGGTGGAGATCCGCGAGGCAGGGCCGCTGGCGGGCGGCATGCTGCGTTTCGGCATTCCCGCCTACCGCCTGCCTCGCGATGTGCTGGATCGGGAGGTGGCCCGCATCGTCGCGGCCGGTGTCACCCTTACCCTCAACCACAAGGTGGAGGATGTGCTGTGCGAGCGCGACCAGGGGGGCTTTGACGCCGTCTTCATGGCCATCGGTGCCCATCTGGCAAAGCGGGTCGATATTCCGGCCCGGGAGGCGGGCAAGATCCTCGATGCGGTGAGCTTCCTAGAACAGGCGAGTCTGGCCGAAGAGAAAGGACTGCCACCGCCAAAACTGGGACGGCGGGTGGCCATCTACGGCGGCGGCAACACCGCCATGGATGCGGCCCGTACCGCTCGTCGCCTCGGGGTCGAGGAGGCGATGATCATCTACCGCCGCGACCGGGACCATATGCCGGCCCACGCTTTTGAAGCCGATGAGGCCGAGGAGGAGGGGATCAAGATCAACTGGCTGCGCACCATCCGCCAGCTCGACAGTACCAACATCGAGGTGGAGGTGATGGCGCTGGATGCTGAGGGCAAGCCGGTGCCCACCGGCAAGTTTGAAACCCTCGAAGCAGACTCCCTCATTCTGGCGCTGGGTCAGGAGGTCGACCTCTCGGTGCTGGAGAGCATCCCCGGCGTGCGGGTCAACAAGGAGGGAGTAGTACAGGTTGGCGAGAACCTGATGACGGATGTGCCGGGCCTCTTTGCCGGTGGCGACATGGTGCCCTCCGAGCGCACCGTCACCATCGCCACCGGCCACGGCAAGAAGGCGGCGCGCCATATGGATGCCTGGCTGCGCGGTCGCCTCTACCACAAGCCGCTCTCCTATTCATTGGTGGGGCCCGAGCAGTTGCAGCTCTGGTTCCAGACCCATGCGCCGGCCAGCAGCCAGCCGGTCAAACCGCCCTCGGCGCGGGACGACTTTGGCGAGATCATCGGCGGACTGGATGAGGTGGCCGCCCGCTACGAGGCGGCGCGTTGTTACTCCTGCGGCAACTGCTTCGAGTGTGACGGTTGCTATGGCAGCTGCCCCGAGCAGGCCATCGCCAAGCTGGGGCCGGGTCTGGGGTATCAGGTGGATGCCGAGCGTTGCACCGGCTGCGGTGCCTGCCACGACCAGTGTCCCTGCCACGCCATCGAGCTTCGCCAACCGGAGGAGTCCCAATGAAACATGAATTGATCATGGTCGACGGCAACGAAGCCGCGGCCCGGGTGGCGTACCAGCTGAGCGAAGTGTGTGCCATCTACCCTATTACCCCGAGCTCGACCATGGCCGAACTGGCCGATGCCTGGGCGGCACAGGGGCAGACCAACCTGTGGGGCAACATCCCCACCGTGGTAGAGATGCAGAGCGAAGGAGGAGCGGCTGGCACGGTACACGGCGCCCTGCAGGCGGGGGCGCTCGCCACCACCTTCACCGCCAGTCAGGGACTGATGCTGATGCTGCCCAACATGTACAAGATCGCCGGTGAACTGACTTCGGCGGTGTTCCATGTGGCGGCCCGATCCTTGGCGGCGCAGGGGCTGTCGATCTTTGGCGACCATCAGGACGTGATGGCGGCGCGCAGCACCGGCTTTGCCATGCTCGCCTCCGGCTCGGTGCAGGAGGCGCAGGACCTGGCCCTGGTCGCCCACAGTGTCACCTTGCAGTGCCGGGTGCCCTTTATCCACTTCTTCGACGGGTTCCGTACCTCCCACGAGGTGAACAAGATCACCGCGCTGCACAAAGATGAGATCCGGGCGCTGATCGACAACGACTGGGTGCGGGCCCACCGTGCCCGGGCGCTCAACCCGGATCATCCGGTGATGCGTGGCACCGCCCAGAACCCGGATACCTATTTCCAGTCCCGCGAGAGCGTCAACCCCTTCTACGAGGCGGTGCCGGCCCGGGTGCAGCAGTGCATGGAGAGCCTCGGTGAGCTGACCGGCCGCCACTACCGGCTGGTGGAGTATCACGGCGCCCCGGATGCCACCGACGTCATCGTGCTGATGGGCTCGGGGGCCGCCACCGCCCGCACGACGGTGGATTGGCTCAACCGGCAGGATCGCAAGACCGGGGTGCTGGTCATTCGCCTCTATCGCCCCTTCCCGGTACAGGCGCTGCTCGATGCGCTGCCCGCGAGCGTGCGGCGCATGGCGGTGCTGGATCGCACCAAGGAGCCGGGTGCCGGTGGCGAGCCGCTGCTGCTGGATGTGCAGAGCGCGCTGATCGACGGTTTGCAGCGCGGCCTTATCAAGCGGCTGCCCTGGCTGAGCGGCGGTCGCTACGGCCTCTCTTCCAAGGAGTTCACCCCCGCCATGTGCGCGGCCGTGTTTGAGGAGCTGGCCTCCGATGCGCCGCGCCCCCGCTTTACCGTGGGGATTGTGGATGATGTGTCGGGCCTCAGTCTGGCCTGGCACCCCATCGGCGATCTGGAGCCCGCCAGTCGGGTGCGGGCGCTCTTCTTCGGCCTCGGTGCCGACGGCACGGTGGGCGCCAACAAGAACAGCATCAAGATCATCGGCGAGCTGGAGGGCTTCCACGCTCAGGGCTACTTCGTCTACGACTCCAAGAAGTCGGGCTCGCGCACCGTCTCCCACCTGCGCTTTGGCCCCGAGCCCATCGATGCCCCCTGGCTTGTCGAGCAGGCGAGCTTTATCGGCTGCCACCAGTGGGGCTTTGTCGAGTCAGTGGATCTGCTGGAGCATGCCGCCGAAGGGGCGACCCTGCTGCTCAATGCTCCCTATGAGCCTGAGCGGGTCTGGGCCGAGCTGCCCGAGCGGCTGCGTGCCCGCATCCGCGCCCTCGATATCCGGCTCTATTGCATCGATGGGGATCGGGTGGCCGAGCGCAACGGCATGGGCAATCGCATCAACACCATCATGCAGACCTGCTTCTTCGCCCTGGCTGGCATCTTGCCGCGGGATGAGGCGATTGCGCTGATCAAGGAGAGCATCGAGAAGAGCTATGCCCGCAAGGGGCCCGAAGTGGTCGAGCGCAACTTCGCGGCGGTGGACGACACTCTGGCTCATCTCCATCAGGTGGCCATCCCGGCCGGTGAGGAGCAGATCAGCGACTATCCGCTGCCACTGGCACCGGGTGGCAGCGAATTTGTCCAGCGGGTCACAGGCCCGATGCTGGCGGGGCGCGGCGATCGCATCCCGGTCTCCATGCTGCCGGTGGATGGCACTTACCCCACCGCCACCAGCCGCTTCGAGAAGCGGGATATCGCCTGCGAGATCCCCATCTGGCACTCCGATATCTGCATCCAGTGCGGCAACTGCGTCTTTGTTTGCCCCCATGGGGCGCTGCGGGCCAAGTTCTACCATCAGGACTGGCTGGCAACGGCCCCCGAGGCAGCGCAGTCGGTGCCCGTCACCGCCAGGGGTTTCCCCGACAGCCGCTACACATTGCAACTCTATCCGGAGGATTGCACCGGTTGTGGCCAGTGCGTGCAGGCTTGTCCGGTGCGGGCCGGAGCGGATGCCCGCCATCAAGGCGAGAGTGCAGAAGGAGAGAGCCATGAAGGCGAGCGTGCCATCGTCATGATGGACAAGGCGCCCCATCTGGCTGGCCAGAAACAGGCGCTGTGCTGGTTCGAGAGCCTGCCGTGGCCTGCCCGCGAGCGGGTGGACTTCTCCACCGTGCGCGGCACCCAGTTCCTCGAACCCCTGTTCGAGTTCTCCGGTGCTTGCGCCGGCTGTGGCGAGACCCCCTATCTCAAGCTGCTGACCCAGCTGTTTGGTGATCGCATGCTGGTGGCCAACGCCACCGGTTGCTCCTCCATCTACGGCGGCAACCTGCCGACTACCCCCTGGGCCAAAAACGGTGAAGGGAAGGGGCCGGCCTGGTCGAACTCATTGTTTGAGGACAACGCCGAGTTCGGCTTTGGTTTTCGCCTCACCGCCGATCAGCACCACGGTCAGGCAGTGGCAGCCTTGCAGGCGATGAAGGGGGAGATCGGGGAAGCGTTGGTCGAGTCGCTGATCAGCGCCCCGCAGCGGCTGGAGTCGGAGATCCGCGCCCAGCGGGGCCGAGTGGCGCAAGTGCGGGAGCGGCTGGAAGAGGTGAAATCCGGCAAAGCTCGCGAACTGCTCTCCTTGATTGATCAGCTGGTGCGCCGCTCGGTCTGGATAGTGGGCGGCGATGGCTGGGCCTATGACATCGGCTCGGCGGGGCTCGATCATGTGCTCGCCTCCGGCCGTGATGTGAACGTGCTGGTGATGGATACCGAGGTCTACTCCAACACCGGCGGTCAGATGTCGAAATCGACCCCGCTCGGTGCCGTCGCCAAGTTTGCGGCGGGGGGCAAGACCCTGGCCAAGAAGGATGTAGCCTTGCAGGCCATCTCCTACGGCAACGTCTATGTTGCCCGCATCGCCTTTGGGGCCAATCCGCAGCAGGCGCTGCAGGCCTTGCGTGAGGCCGAAGCCTATCCGGGCCCGTCCCTTATCATCGCCTACAGCCACTGCATCGCCCACGGCCTCGACATGGAGCAGGGATTGGCCCAACAGAAGCGTGCGGTCGATTCGGGCCACTGGCCGCTGATGCGCTACAACCCGGTACTGCGCAGCGCCGGGCAGAACCCCTTCAGCCTCGACAGCCTGCGCCCCTCCATCCCCCTTGCCGAATATCGGCAGCAGGAGACCCGTTATAGGGTGCTGGCCCAGAGCCATCCACAGGAGGCCGAGCGGCTGATGCAGGTGGCGCAACAAGTGGCGTGGCAGAAGTGGGCCACCTACGAGGAGATGGCCACCCGCGAGGCCAGCCATTTCCATCCGCCGGTGTGATCATGGGATGAAACAGGTAAGACAAAGCGGGCCATTGGCCCGCTTCGTTTTCCGGTGCCAAGGGAAGTGGCCGTTGCCGCGCCTTGGGGCGGCCAACAAAAAGCCCGGCGTCGGGCCGGGCTGGCAGGATAAGTTGCTTATCCAGGTATTCGTCGAGGCGTCTAGTGTGGATGTTGTTTGAGGATGTCGTATATCTCCTCTTTCAGTTTAAGTTTCTGTTTTTTCAGATCCTTCACCTCGGAGCTGTAGTCGCTGGCGTGGTGTTTCTCCAGCTTTCTGATCTCCGCATCCAGGTCGTTGTGCAAGTCAAACTTCTTCTGGAAATGGACATCACTGCTCTTCAGTTTCGAGATGAGATCTCTGTACTCCGGAAACATGTAATGAAGCCTCCTTGTTGTCGTTTGATTGTGCCTGCAAGACCAAAGTACCCCTTACTGCCGGGGAGAAACGTGATCCCGATCCAATTCGGGGCCACGGATTTGCTGCATGGGAAGGGCGATTTTTAACTGTTTGAATTACAAGATGATTGCCTGCTGACCCAGGGGCAGCAGAGGAAAGAAGCGGGATCCGCTTCACATTCGGGAGAGGGGGTCTGCAACGGGGCGGGCAACAGAAAGGGGCGCGAGGCCCCTGACTGGAAACGGGTGAGCCGTTTACTCTTTTTTCTTTTTCTTCTCGGGCAGGGGCTTGCCGTCTCTGGCAATCACCTTGCCTGCCTCGAAACCGATCTGCGCCGCCAGCTCTTCCAGATCCGGCGCCTTGGCCTCGTTGCCGATGGCGTACTGGTAGTTGGCGATGGAGATCTTCTCCGCCACCGGTGTGCCCGGCACGATGGGTTCGCGCCAGCCCTGACCGATGTGGGCCACCAGGGTGCCGTTCATGATGAGCTCGCCGACGATCTCCTGGGTGGGGATGCCCTTGCCGTAGGTGAGGCCCTGCGGGTGCTTCTTGCCAACCAGGGGCTCTTGGCTTGCGGGCATCAGCTTGGTGCGGATCAGCCACTTGGGCGATTTGGTCTTGCCCACCGCCTTGCCGGTCTGGTACTCGTTGATCTTGATGGTCTTGATCATCTGGGCCGTGAACTCCTTGGTCAGGGCCTTCTGGGCTTCGCTGGTCTCGTCGATGACGATGGGGGCCACATACCAGGTCTGGGGAGCCTGCGCCTTGGGAGTCGCCGGGGCGGTTTGCGCCATGGCGAGCGGGCTGAGCAGGATGGCCGTCAACAAGAGTCCGATTTTCTTCATGGTGATTCCGCTTATGTTTCGACAAGAATTTTGTTTTGCCAGCGACGACTGCGCCAGCGCCAGAACATGGCCAGACCGCGCACCCACTCGTCGCAGGTGAGGGCCAGCCAGATGCCTACCAGGCCATAGCCCTGCATGATACCAAGGAAATAGGCCAGGGGAACGGCAATGCCCCACATGGAGACGAGCGCCATGTAGAGTGGGAAACGGGCATCCCCGGTGGCGCGCAGGGCGTTGATCACCACCAGATTGAAGGTGCGACCGGGTTCGAGGATGAGGCTGATGAGGAAGAGCTGCGCCACCTGGGTGATGATGTCGGCGTCGTCGGTGAACAGGCTGATGATGGCGCGGCCGTTGAGGGCGGCGGCGATGGCGATGGCGGCGGTGACGATGAGGCCGAGTTTCAGGCTCTTCATCAGTTGGCGATAGGCCTGATCGAAGCGTCGGGCCCCCGCCAGGTGGCCGATGATGATCTCGTTGCCAAGGCCGATGGAGAGGCCGAACAACAGGATGAACAGGCAGATCTGGAAGAAGTAGGACTGGGTCGCCAGCGCCTTGTCGCCGAGCAGGCCGACGAAGGCGGTCACCACCATGAACTGCAGCATCCAGGAGAGGTTCTCCCCCGCCGCCGGCAGACCGATGTGCAGCACCTTGTCCAGCATGGCGCGGCTTGGGCGGACGATCTCGGGCAGACGCAGCCGGATGCCGGTCTTGCGCGCCACCAGCCATACCAGCAGCGCCACCCCGACGATGCGCCCCGCCACCGTGCTGATGGCGACCCCGGCGACCCCGAGCTGGGGCAGGCCGAACCAGCCATAGAGCAGCAGCAGGTTGCCGACGAAGGTGATGAGGTTGACGATGAGGGTCACGTACATGGCCTGGCGGGTGTGGCCGTGGGCACGCAGGGTGGCGGCCAGACAGAGGGCCGCCGCCTCCGGCAGCAGGCAAAGCCCGATGATCTGCAGGTAGAGGCTGCCGTCGCTCATCAGGTGGGCAGGCAGGTTCATCAGCGCCAGCATGGTGCCGGCCCCCGCCATGACGCCGACCGCGGCCACCAGTCCCACCAGCAGGTTGAAACCGATGGCGGTGTGGATGACGACGCGGGCTTTTTCCTTGTCTCCCGCCCCCAGATACTGGGTGATCACCACGCTGGTGCCGATGCTGACGAAGCTGAACAGGGTGATGGCGAGATCGAACACCTGGTTGCCCACCGCGAGGGCCGCCACCCCCTGATAGGAGACGTGGCCCACCATGAAGGTGTTGAGGGCCCCGGTCAGAAAGTGAAGGGCCAGATCGATGAACAGTGGCCAGGTCAGGGCGAAGAGGGAGCCCGGGCCTGCGTGGGATTGAGTCTGCATGGGATATCCAGGTGCTGGCGATGGCCCTCGTCAGGGCCAACTGGAGGGGCATTTAACACCAAGCGGGGGCGGGGTGCAATCCTGGTCGCAGGAGGAGGGGCCTGTGACCGGGGGATGTCTCTCAGACCGGCGTGGCGCCGGCCTCCTGCTCGCTGGGGCGGGTGAGGCGCGCCGAGTCGGGCAGGTCGTCATCGTGCGGCCAGCGGGTGAGCAGGGCATCCGTGGTGCTCTCCACCCCCTCGTCGTCCCGGAACACCGGCTCCCGGTAGCAGCGGGTCATGCGCAAGGCCTGGTACATGTCGGGGCAGAGGATGATGCCATCCTCGCCAACCCGGATCCCCGCCTGTTTGAACCACTGGCTCATCTGGCCGTGCCGACCGGCCATCACCATGTGGATGCCGCGCCGCTTGAGCTCCTTGTGCAGCTCTCCCACCATGCTCATCACGCTGATGTCCTGATGGGTGAAGCAGGCCACCGCATCCACCACCAGGCACCTGGGATTGTGGGGATCCTGCACCAGCAGTGCCAGCACCCGCCGCTTGAAGTAGGGGGCGTTGAAGTAGGTGAGCGGGGAGTTGAAGCGATAGACCAGGATGCCGGGAATCGCCTTGGCCTGCTCGTTGTCCCCCAGGGTGCGCACCACGCCCTCGTCGTCCATGCCGAGCAGCTGGTCGGTGGGGCGCATCACGTTGCGCAGGAACTGGAACAGCCCCAGCAGGACTGCGAGGGTGATGCCCGGAATGACCCCCATGGTGAGCACGCTGACAAAGGTCACCAGGGCGAGCCAGAAGGCGGCGCGGTCCGAGTCGCGCAGGGCCAAGAGGCCGCGAAAATCCGTGAGCGACAGGGAGGCCATCACCAGCACCACGCCGAGGGCGGCGGTGGGAATGTATTGCAGCGGTGCCGTCAGGTAGAAGGTGACCAGGGCGATGACGGCGGCGGCGATGATGGAGACCAGCTGGCTTTTGCCGCCGTTGGCGTCGTTCACCGCGGTGCGCGAATCCGCCCCGCTGATGGCAAACCCCTGGGAGGCGGCCGCCGCCAGGTTCGCCATGCCCAGCGCCCTAAACTCCTTGTCCGCATCAATCTCGTAGCCATTCTTGGCGGCGAAGCTGCGGGCGGTGAGCATCATGGAGACGAAGCTCACCATGGCGAGGTTGAGGGCGGGCAGCACCAACTCACGGATAAGCCCGGGGGGAAAGTCCGGCATCTGGAAGGCGGGCAGCCCCGAGCCGATGGTCCCCAGGGTGGCGATGTCGACACGGCCGAGATTGAACAGCCACACCAGGGCCGCCGTCACCACCATGGCCACCATGGAGGAGGGCCAGGCCGGTCTGTAGCGCTTGGCCAGCAGCAGGGTGAGCAGGGCGGTCAGGCTCATGGCCAGGGTGGGCAGATGGGTCTGGGTAATGTAGCTGGTGCCGTTCAGGATCCGCTCTATCAGGTAGCGCTCGCTGAAGGTGAAGCCGAAGATCTTGGAGAGTTGGCCCACCATGATGGTGATGGCCACCCCGTTGAGCAGCCCCATCAGGATGGGGCGGGAGAGAAAGTCTGCCAGCACCCCCAGTTTGAAGCGGCTGGCGATGAGGCACCAGAAGCCGGTCATGGCGGTCATGGTCATCACCAGTTGCCAGTGACGGGTGGGATCCCCGGCGGCGAGCGGCGTTACCACGGCGGCGATCACCGCGCAGGTGGCGGCATCCGGACCGACGATGAGCTGACGGGAGGTGCCAAAGAGGGCGTACACCACCATGGGCAGGATGCAGGAGTAGAGGCCGACGATGGCGCCCACCCCGGCGAGCTCCGAATAGGCGATGGCCACGGGCAGGGCCACGGCCGCGACCGAGAGGCCAGCGCGAAGATCCGGCATCAGCCAGGCCCGCTGGTATTGCAGCAAGGCGGCGAGCCCCGGCAGCCAGCGCTCGAGAGAGAAGAAGTCGCGCATTATTTAACCCATTGAGTTACAAACATCTTTTTCTTAGTGTGCCCAAGGTTGTCGATCCTTTGCAATCCGCTCATGGCCAGTTCACCACAAGGTCAGGCCAGATGCGTTGCCACTCCTTGGCCCTGACCCGTTCGCTAAAGATACGGCTCTCCTGGCGACAGCGCGGATTGGGGCTCACCACCAGGGACCAGTTGGGGGCAAAGCCGTAGGGGGCCAGCCACTCGAACGCATCATCTGCCAGCAGGCGGACCCCGATGCAGGTGGGTATCTCCACCCAGTGGCTGAGGGCCGACAGCGAGCTGGCAAAAGGAGGCACCTGCTGGCGCAGATGCATGCGGGCCTGGTTGCGCACCTCCCACTGCTGGCCCGGCATCCTGGCGGCGAGCCAGGCTTCGTGATCGGCCTCCTTCAATCCAGTCGGATCAGCGCTGTCCAGATAGATAAGATCGATGTCGTTGAGCGGGGTGGGCTCGGCCTTGTGATGGAGGTGATCCCAGATGAGGTTGCGCACAAACCCCGCCCCCAGGGCCCAGTCGGGCAGGGCCAGCTCCCGCGCAGCCCGGAGGCAATCCATGCGCGGGTGATCAGCCCGCAGCAGGGCCTCGGTGCAGGCCCGCAGGTGCGCCTCCCGCAGCGCCCCGGCTTCAACCGGCATTGCGGCGCAACCAGACGTCGATGTAGCTGCAGCTCGGCACTATGGTGAGCCCCTCGGAGAGGGTCCACTCGTAGAAGCGGCGGGCCAGCTTGTCGGCAATCCCCTGTCCGCGCAGCTCGGGGGGAACCTGGGTGCTGTAGGCGTCCACCGTGGTGGCGTCCAGCCGGCGATAGGCAAGGCGGGAGAGCTTGCCGTCCACGGTGCAGACAAACTGCTGCTGATCGGCCTGGTGAAGGATGTCGCTCATCGGGAGTCCTCTCTGGGTGAATGGGAAGATCAGAACATGGCGGACAGGGTTTGCCAACGCCATTCTTTGCGCCCATGGCGGGCTCGCTTACACTGGCCGGCCTGCGAATGGTCGCAAGGCAAGGTATAGAACATTGAGAGAGGATGGATCCGTCATGGCCTTCGCCACCCTGGACGATCTGATAGGCAACACCCCGCTGCTGGCGCTGCGCCGCATCAATCCGCACCCCGGCGTCACCCTGCTGGCGAAGCTGGAGGGCAACAACCCCGCCGGCTCCGTCAAGGACAGGGCGGCGCTGAACCTCATCAGACAGGCAGAGGCGAGTGGTCACTTAGCGCCAGGGGCCCGGCTCATCGAGGCCACCTCCGGCAATACCGGCATCGCGCTGGCCATGGTGGCGGCGTCCCGGGGTTACCGGATGCGGCTCATCATGCCGAGCAACATGAGCCAGGAGCGGCGCGACGCCATGCAGGCCTACGGCGCCGAGCTGGTGCTGGTGGAAGAGGGTATGGAAGCGGCGCGAGACCTCGCCCTGGCCATGCAGGCGCGGGGGGAAGGACTGGTGCTCGATCAGTTCAACAACCCCGCCAACCCGGATGCCCACTACCGCTCCACCGGCCCCGAGATCTGGCGCCAGAGCGGCGGGGCGGTCACTCACTTCGTCTCGGCCATGGGCACCACGGGCACCATCATGGGGGTCTCCCGCTACCTCAAGGAGCAAAACCCGGCGGTGGCGGTGATCGGCCTGCAACCGGCCGAGGGGAGCCAGATCCCCGGCATTCGCCGCTGGCCCGAGGCCTACCGGCCCGCCATCTTCGAGCCTGCGCGGGTCGATGGGGTGCTGGATGTGACACTGGAAGAGTCCCTCGTCATGATGCGCCGCCTGGCGCGGGAGGAGGGGATCTGCTGCGGTGTCAGCTCGGGTGGCGCCGTGGCCGGGGCCTTGCGGGTGGCGGCGGAGATCGGGCAGGGGGTGGTGGTGGCGATCATCTGCGATCGGGGGGATCGCTATCTCTCCACCGGGGTCTTCACCCCCGATGTCTGACGGGCAAGGGGCCTGCTACTCCCAGGCCCGCTCCAGCAGGGCCAGCAACTGGTCCCTGTCCGCATCCTTGCGGTTGTAGAGCAGGGCGCCGTCGTTGATGGCGAGATCCCGGATCCCGGGCAGCAGCGCCTTGTCGGTGAGGCCCGCCTCCCGCAGGGTGCGGGGCAGCTTGACCGTCTGCCACAGGGTATCGCGCAGTGCCTGCAACGCCTCGATGGTGGCCTGGGGTCTCCCCTCGGCCGGGGTCGCGGCAAAGCGCTCCGGCCCCACCAGGGGCAGCAGCAGGCGGGCCAGCTCGGGGTCGATGCCGGGCCGGTTGTAGTCGAGCACGGTGGGCAGGAAGAGGTTCATACAGAGGCCATGGGGCAGGTGGCAGCGCGCCCCCAGACTGTGGCCAAGGGCGTGTACCAGCCCCACCATGGAGTTGGAAAACGCCATGCCCGCCAGGGTGGAGCCCTCCGCCAGTTGCAGCCGCAGGCCCTTGTCCGTCGGGTGGGCCAGCACCCTGGGCAGGGCGGTGGCAATCTTCTCCACCGCCATCAGGGCCAGGGCGTCACTGACCGGGTTCTTGCCGTTGCCGATGAAGGCCTCGATGGCGTGGGTCATGGCATCCATGGCGGTGGCGGCGGTGATGGGCAGCGGCAGCCCCTGGGTGAAGCGGGGATCCAGCACCGCCAGCCGGGGCAGCAGGAAGGGGGAGGTGAAGGGCACCTTGCGCCCGCTCCCTTCGTCCTTGATCACTGCCACCAGCGTCACTTCGGAGCCGGTCCCCGCCGTGGTGGGGACCACCGCCAGGGGGTTGAGGGGACGGGTCAGGCAATCCGCTCCGGCATAGTCGAGCAGTCGCTCGCCCCCCAGGGTCGCCAGTATGTTCACCGCCTTGGCGGTGTCGATGACGGAGCCGCCGCCAAGGGCGAGCAGGCTGTCACAGCCCAGCTCCCGGTAGTGGCGGGCGATCCGCTCCACCACGGCGGTGGAGGAGTCCGCCGGGATCTCGTCCCAGATGGCGGCGACCGGCAAGGCCCCTTCGGCCATCACATCGGCCAGCAGGGTGGCGAGCCCGCTGCCGCTGACCCCCATGTCGGTGAGAAGCAAGGGGCGGCCAGCTCCCAATCCCCTCAGGGCATCCGGCAACTGCTCCAGTGCCTGCTCCCCCGCCATCAGCTTGACCGGGCAGAAAAAATCGTAATAACGGCTCATCCCGTTCTCCTCGTGTTCAACCGGTCAGAAGACCCAGATAGATGTGGCAGGCCCGCGCGAGCTTGCGATGCGGGTCCGGGTAGTGGCGAAGCAGGGGCCGCGCGATGAAGGCGGGCAGGATCAGGCTCTGCAACTGCTCAAGCGCTCGCACCAGGTGCATGGCCGCGTCGAGATCCCCATCCACCAGCAGCCGGTTTTCGCAAAAGGCCTGGTTGATGCCGAGGCGAAAACTGAGGGCGCGAAAGGCGACGGCGGGATGCTTGAAGCGCACCCGCAGGGGGTGGGGGCCGTCATGGGCACAGGTCGAGTGCGCCCTGCCAGCCTCCTCACCGCAGTGCCAGCGCCCCGCGAACTTGTAGAGACTCAGCCCCCGGGTCATGCCGTTTACCTCCAGCCTGATGGTGAGGCCGTCCGGCAGGGGGGCAAGCTCGCGGCGCACCGCCTCGTCGACCCGGGCGGCGCGGCACAGGGTGCGGCCGATGATCCAGAGCAGGCTGCCAATCCAGAGGCGCCTGCCGGTGGCAAGCAGGGCGTCAGGGCGCATGGGAACCTCCACTGATGGCGGACCAGAAGAGGGCGAAGGCGCTCTCCTGCCAGTGGGGGTCTTCTCCCAGTTCAGGCTGATCGACAAAGAGGGAGGCGCAGGCCAGAAACTGGCCCTGGCACACCTCCAGCATCAGGGCAGGCGGGGCCGACATCAGCTCGCCGCTGGCCTGGCCCCGGGCGAGCAGGCCCGGCAGAAAATGCAAGGTCTCAGCCAGGATCTGGCTGCGCAGGGGGCGGGCCAGCAGGGGGGAGTGGAAAAAGCCCAGCACGAACCTGAGCTCACGGGGGTGGGCCTGCATCCAGCCCATGGCCTGGTGCCAGTAGTGGCGGGCCTGCTCCTGGAGCGGCAGGGCGGCATCGGCCTCGGTGATGGCGGCGCCAAGGCGTGTCTTGATCTCCTGGTAGAGGCACTGGATCAGCACCTTCTTGCTGGGAAAGTGATGAAACAGGGTGCCATTGGCCACCCCGGCCGCCTTGGCGATGCGAGCGGTGGCGGCGCCCTGCAGGCCATCCTCCGCGCACAGGGCCAGGGCGGCATCCAGGATCTGGCGGCGTTTGTCGGTCATGGTCTCTCGCATCTCGCCTCCTAGCGCAGGAACAGGGCCATCATCAGCCGCTGGTACCAGCGCCGATAGGGGGGGTGAATGAGGGAGCCTGTGCTGAAGCGCCCGCGGCGCAGCACGGTCTTGGCCTTGGAGAAGGTGAGAAACCCCTCGCGGCCGTGATAGTGGCCCATGCCGGAGGGACCGATGCCGCCGAAGGGGGCATCGTCCGCCGCCACCTGGAACAGACTCTCGTTGATGGCCATGCCCCCAGCGTGGGTCTCCCGGATGAGGCGGCGCTGCAGCGTCTCGTCCAGGCTCATCAGATAGAGCGCCAGGGGGCGGGGGCGGGCCGCCACATAGGCCAGGGCCTCCTCGATGTCGTCATAGGGCACCAGGGGCAGCAGGGGGCCGAAGATCTCCTGCTGCATCACCTGGCAGTGGCCGGGCACCTCGGTCAGCAGGTGGGGCACCAGCTTGCGGGTGGCGTCATCCCGGGCGGGCGTGACGCAGGGGTGGATCTGGGCGCCGGCCTGCCTCGCCTCCTCCAGCCAGGCGGTGAGCCGCTCGTACTGGGGAGCGTTGATGATGGCGCCATAATCCGGGCTCTCGAGCCCTTTGGGGTAGAGGCGGCGAAAATGGGCCTGATAGGCCTCGATAAAGGCCTGCTCCTGCCCCCTCGGCAGCAGTACGTAGTCGGGGGCCACGCAGATCTGGCCGGCGTTGAGGCTCTTGCCGAAGATCATCCGCTCTACCGCCAGGGCCAGGGGCATGTCGGGGGCGATGAGACAGGGGCTCTTGCCGCCGAGCTCCAGGGTGAGAGGGGTGAGCTGGGGGGCGGCCGCGGCCATCACCAGCCGACCCACCGCCGTGGAGCCGGTGAAGATGAGATGGTCGAAGGGGAGGGCGCTGAAGGCGGCCGCGATCCCTGCATCCCCCTCGATGACCACCACCTCGTCACTGCCGAGGGCCTCATCGAGCAGGATGCGCAGCACGGCGTTGGTGTGAGGGGTGAACTCGGAGAGCTTGATCATGGCGCGGTTGCCGGCGGCGAGGGCGCCGATGAGGGGCCCGAGGCTCAGCATCACCGGGAAATTCCAGGGCACCATGATGCCGACCACGCCGAGGGGCTGATAGTGCACCTCGACCCTGGCGGGGGCCAGCAGCAGGCCGGAATGACGGCGCTCCGGTTTCATCCACCCCTTGAGCCGTTTCAGGGTGTAGTTGATCTGCATGACGCAGGGGAGCACATCGGCGATCAGGCTGTCGTAGTCGCTGCGCTGGCCGTAGTCCCGGGCCAGGGCCTGACACATTGCCTGTTTGTGGCGCAGCAGCCCCTGCTTGAGGGCGTCAAGTCTGGCGCGGCGGGACGCCAGATCCGGCATGGGAGTGGCCTGGCTGGCCTGCCTGAGCCGATGCAGTTGCTCGGGGAGGGAGAACTTGTCCGGTGAGGCGGGGGTGACGGTGGTGTCCATGGCATGCTCCGCACGAAAAGTGACCGACTGATTAGTCGGTCCAAATCTAGCGATTCGTTGCCGACTTGTAAACCGGGCGGGGGCAGAGGGTGGCTGCCAGTGGGGAGCGTTGTCCGGAACTGTGTCCGGGCTCCCATTTTTGAGGCATTCGGATTGGTCTTATATCCAATAAGGGGTAATTGTGGGGCACCAACTCGGAGGGAGAACCGCACATGACCAGGGAATTGCATAGCCTGCTGGCCCGGCTGGATGACGTGATCGCGCGCATGCCGGACAGTTTCAACACCTATGAGTTTGCCCAGAAGCTGGCGCTGCAACATCAGCAGGAGTATTTCGCCGCGGGCCACTCCCTGGCGGGCCAGGAGAAGAACCTGCTGCGCCTGCTCCACGAGAAGATTGCCCTGGCGCTGGCGAGCCATGAGGACGTCATCGAGGGGGCCCTGCTGCCCTGCATGACCCCCTGGGGAGAGCGCGCCACCTCGCCCCGCTGGCACCGCAAGCACTGACCCGGCAACAACATGAAAAGGCCCCGAGGGGCCTTTTCATGTTTGGGGTCGCACCTACTGGACCAGCCTGCGGGCCTGCCAGTAGCGGCTGTTCCAGTAGACGTTGTCGAGGCGCGAGCGGATCACGCCCTTGCTGGTGGAGGCGTGGATGAACTCACCTGCCCCGGTGTAGACCCCGACGTGGTACTGCTGCCAGCCGGTCTTGAAGAAGACCAGGTCCCCGTGCTGGAGACGGTATCTGTCCACCGGGCGGCCGAGGCTCGCCTGGGATTCCGTGGTGCGGGGCAGGGTGAAGCCCAGCACCTGGCTGTAGGCGAGCTGGGTGAAGGCGGAGCAGTCGAGACCGGCGCGGCTGGTACCGCCCATGCGATAGGGCACGCCGCGCCACTGCTGATAGAAGTTGTCGAATGCGCCGCTCTGGCGCACGGGAGGGGGAGGCTCCGGCGTGCTGGAGCAGGCGGCGAGAAGCAGGACCAGCAGGGGCAGCAGCAAGGTGCGAAACATCTCAACTCCTTGATAGGGCACGGGGTTCATCATAGACGATGATCCTGCCTGGAACCTGAATGACAACGGCATTGACGAGTGGCCGCCTGTGGGGGCAGCCACTGGATCACCCCGCCGGTTTGGGGGTAATGAGCGGCGTCAGCAGCTCGGCAATCTTGTAGAAGGTCTGCACCCGGGTGGTGCTGGGACGCCACACCAGGCCTATCTCCCGATAGGGTTTCTCCCCGGGCAGGGGGATGGCCACCAGGTCCGTGTTGTCGAGGATGCCCGCATCTATGGCCATCTGGGGCAGGAAGGTGGTGCCAAGACCGGCCCCCACCATCTGCACCAGGGTGTGCAGACTGGTGGCGGCGAACGGGTTGATCTTGCTCTTGTCCCGCAGCCGGCAGGCGCTCACCGCGTGCTCCGTCAGGCAGTGCTCCCGCTCCAGCAGGAAGATGCTCTGGTTGGGCAGCTCCTTGTAGTCGAACGGCATGTGCAGGCCCGCAGCCATGTGGGAGGGCATCACCATGTGGAAGGGATCCTGGCCGACGGTCTTGCTGTGGAAGCCGCCGATCTCCACCGGCAGCGCCAGGATCAGCAGATCGAGCTGCCCCTGCTCCAGCTGCTTGAGCAGATTGGTGGTGGTGTCTTCCCGCAGCAGCAGCTCCAGATCCGGATAGGCCTTGCCGCACACCTGCAGCAGCTTGCTCAGCAGGAAGGGGGCGATGGTGGGGATGCAGCCCAGGCGCACCGTGCCGTGCATGACGCCCCCCTGCTGCTGCCCCAGCTCCATCAGATCCCGGGCGTCGGAGAGCAGGTTGCGCGCCCGCGCCACGATTTCCATGCCGACCGGCGTCATGATGAAGCTCTTGTGATCCCGCTCCACCAGTTGCAGGTTCATCATGTCCTCCAGAGTCTGGATCCCGGTACTCAGGGTCGACTGGCTGACATGGCAGGCCTTGGCGGCGCGGTTGAAATTCTTGTGCTCGTCCAGAGCGACCAGATACTGGAGCTGCTTCAGGCTGGGCCAACGTTGCATAGGAGAAACCCGATCGATGCTATCTATTTGATTTGATTAATCTACCATCGAGAAGCCCCGTTGTCGCCGACAAATCGGTGCCCCCTGGCAGGCGCACTGCTTCACGCACATGGGGTGGCCTGCGCCGATGGGCTGGTCACCCCTCATTGGTCAGGAGCTTATCCCCTTGTGCCGCGCCATTGAAGGGGTGCCGCCATGGGATGTGACGGGGATCGGCCTTCGGGCGGGGCGCCCTGCGCGCAGGGGCGGCCATAAAAAAACGCGCCGGTGGGCGCGTTTTTGCAGAAGGGGGGCGGACTATTCGTCGAAGATACCGAAGTGATCCTTGGCGAAGTTGACCCGCTGCTCCACGTTCATCTTGACCTGACCCAGCTTCTCGATGGTCTTGAGGTTGGGCACCAGGCCGCGACCGTTGGCGATCTGGATGGCAAGGCCCGGACGGGCGTTGAGCTCCAGCAGCATGGGGCCGCGGAACTTGTCCAGCACCATGTCGGTCCCGATGTAGCCAAGACCGGACATCTCGTAGCAGGAGGCCGCCAGGTTGAGCAGGGTGTCCCAGTGGGGCACCTTGAGATCGTAGAGATCCAGACCGGTGTCCGGGTGGTGGCGCAGAGGGTTGCCAAACTGCACCGCCCGCAGGGCGCGACCGGTACGCAGGCACAGACCCACCCCCACGGCGCCCTGGTGCAGGTTCGCCTTGCCGTCGGAAGCCGAGGTCGAGAGGCGCATCATGGCCATCACCGGGAACCCCTTGAAGATGATCACCCGGGCATCGGGGACCCCTTCGAAGGAGTAGCCGTCGAACACGTCGTCGAAGTTGATGAGCCCTTCCACCAGCGCCACGTCGGGCTTGCCGCCGAGGGAATAGAGCCCTGCCAGGATGTTGGAGACATGGCGCTCCAGATCCTGGCCGTTGGCGGCGCTGCCGTTGGGCTTGTAGAAGAGGCCGTCCTCCTGGCGCAGGATCACCAGGATCCCCTTGCCGCCGGAGCCGCGGGCCGGCTTGATGCAGAAACCCGGCCAGTCCTTCACCAGCTCGGTGATGCGAGTCACGTCGTGCTGCTCGCGGATGGTGCCGATGAGTTCAGGCACCGTCACCCCCGCATCCAGCGCGATGCGCTTGGTCTTGAGCTTGTCATCCACCAGCGGATAGAGGCGGCGCGGGTTGTAGCGGCTGATGTAGGAGTGGTTGCGCTTGTTCATGCCGAGGATGCCTGCCTGGGACAGGCTCCACGGACTGGTGTATTTCTGCCAGAACCACATCTGTTACTTGTCCTTACCCGGGGTGGCACCAGACTTCATCTCGTCCACCAGCGGCTTGAAGCGCTTGAGCTCGCTCAGCTTGTAGCCGGTGTAGTTACCCATCAACAGCACGGTCGCCATCAGCACCAGCTGCAGGCCGAGGAAGTTGAAGGTGAGGTGACGAATGAGCTCGTTGTCCATGGCCAGGTAGGCGATGACCGCCACCAGCAGGGAGCCGCCGCCCTGGCGGAACACCTCTTTGGGACCCTCTTCTTCCCACAGGATGGACATGCGTTCGATGGTCCAGGAGAGAATGATCATCGGGAAGAAGGTGATCTTCATGCCGTCGGTCAGCCCCAGCTTGAAGGCGAACGCCGAGAAGATGCCGATCATCGAGATCACCATGATGATGATCGCCGATATTCGGGCGACCAGCAGCAGGTTCAGCCTCGAGAGGTAGGAGCGGATCACCAGGCCGGTGCCGACGATCAGCAGGAAGCCGATGAGGCCGGTGACCAGCGAGGTCTGGATGAAGGCGACCGCGATCAGCACCGGCATGAAGGTGCCGGAGGTCTTGATCCCCACGATGACCCGCAGGAACACCACCATCAGCACGCCGATGGGGATGAGCAGCAGACCCTTGAACAGGGCTTGCTCTTCCAGGGGCAGGCTGTGGATGGAGAAGTTCATCATCTCGGATTTTTCGAACTTCTGGGCCAGGGCCACGTTGACCGGTTGCTCCTGCTCGATCATCGAGAAGGTGACGCGGGAGTTGTGACCGCCGGTGACGTCCAGGAGGGCGCCGGAGTTGTACTCCCACAGCAGCAGGTTGGCCGGTTGACCCTGTTCACCGCTTTGCGGGTTGAACAGCTTGTAGTCGGTCGGGCTGTTGAAGACCTGCAGGTAATCCACCAGCTCCTGACGGCGACGGCCATCTTCCAGGCTGAGGGCGTGAACCACCCGGGCCGGGACGTCCGCGTTGTTGAGCAGCTCGGCAATCAGATTGGCGCGGCTCTTGTGGGACTTGAGCAGCTCGGCGTTCTGTTCCTGCTTCTCGATCTCCTTGATGATCTCGCGGGTCAGGGTGTAGCCGTCGGCGGAGCGCTCCTGGGCGCGCTCCAGGATCTGCTTCATGGCCGTGGCGTAGGGCTCGCTCTCGATCTGCTTCTCGATGGCGGGCGGCTGCGGGTTGGCGGCGGGCTTGGCATGGGCATCGGCCATCATGTCGACCCGGTAGTAGAGCTCCTGACGGCCGGAGGCGGTGCGGATGGACCACTCGGCGCGGGCATCCCCGTCTTTTTCCACGAACGACAGGCCATAGCCCGGGCTCGCGGCGTTCTCGTTCATCAGGGTGAAGCCGGGCTGGGTGCCCGGAATGGCCAGGGAGGCGATCACCGGCTCGCCGGTGGCCTCGAACTCGAGCTTGGCTTCGATGGACCAGATCTGGCGCTTTTCACCCGGCGTGAGCGGGACGTCCAGCGCGATGTGATGATAGAAGGTCATCCCCAGGCCGACGATGTAGAGCAGGGCGACCAGCAGATAGAACGGCTTACGGGAAACCATGGATTATTTCACATCCTTGAGCTTGGGTTTGGGTTGGATATATTCGCGGGCCACGTCGACCACGGCGATGTCTTTGAGGAATTCACGGCCCAGCAGCACGGGGAAGGTCATGTCGCTGCGGTCCTTCAGGGTAAATTCGGCCTTCTCGGTCATGTCGCCGATGCGCACGGCGAGGCGGACCACGGGGCGACGGTCGAGATCGTCGGCGGAAGCCTGACGGACCCGCACGTGACGCACCAGGGGCGCTTCAATCTGGATCTTGTCGTCCATCTCCTGGTGGCTCAGGAAGAAGCGCACCCAGTTCTTGCCGTTGCGCTCGAAGATGGTGATCTCCTGAGCGCTGATGGAGGAGGTGGTGGCGCCGGTGTCGACCCGGGCCTGGAAGGCGTCGTTGGCGGCGTCAACCCAGATCCACTCCGCTTCACCCACCAGCAGCTTGCCATCGACGGTGTGGCCCTGGCTCGGCGCCGGGCACTTCTCGGTGGGAATGGGCATGGCCTTGGGCGGCTCGGGAGGCAGGGTAGCCAGCTTGCTGTCGACTTTCTTCACGGACTCTTTCATGTTGGTGACATCGGTGTTGAGCTGAACCAGCAGGTGCTGTTGCTGCACATACTGCTTCTGTTGCTGTTCCATGGATGTTTGCAGACGTTGCTCGCTCAACGAGATCTCGTTGCGCAGCTCGGCCAGCGTCAGGGTCGGGGCCGGGGGGGCTTTTTCCATACTGACACACCCGCCGAGACTGAGCAGGGAGAGCAGGGTCATTCCTTTTAATTTGCTTTTCATGTCATTCATTTAACTGTGCTTCCTGGAATTGGGTCAGTGTAACTTCCACAGCCGCTATCGGCTAGTCTTTGGCCTTTCTGGCGATCAGTACGGCACGTTTGGGTGCCGGGTATCCTTCGACCGTGAGTGCAGGATTGTGTGGATCCAGATAGTCACTCAGGGACTCGTTAATCATCCAGTCGGTACGACGCTGTTCGTCGGTGCTGGTCATATTCTCGTCGACGATGCGCACCTCGGTGAACCCGCAGCGCTCGACCCAGCGTGTGAGGGCCGCGCTCGAGGGGAGGAACCAGACGTTGCGCATCTTGCCGTAGCGATCGGAGGGCATCAGCACCTGGTTTTCGTCGCCGTCCACCACCAGGGTCTCGAGCACCAGCTCCCCATCGTCTTTGAGCTGGTTGCGCAACTGCTCGATGTGCTCGATGGGGGACTTGCGATGATAGAGCACCCCCATGGAGAAGACGGTGTCAAAGGCCCGCAGCGCCGGCAGCTCCTGGATACCGAGGGGCAGCAGGTGGGCGCGCTGGTCGTTGTCCATGAAGTGGCGAATGGCTTCGAACTGGCAGAGGAACAGCGGGCTCGGGTCGATGCCGACCGCCAGTTTCGCCCCTTCCCCCACCATGCGCCAGAGGTGGTAGCCGCTGCCGCAGCCCACGTCCAGCACGTAGCGGCCCTGGAGCGGGCTGATGTGGGGCAGCACCCGATCCCACTTCCAGTCGGAGCGCCACTCGGTGTCGATGTGGATGCCGTGCACATGGAAGGGGCCCTTGCGCCAGGGCATGAGCTGGCGCAGCAGGCTCTCGGTCTTCTTGCGCTCACCCTCTCCCAGGCTATCGGGGCCGCCGATGGCGACCCGCTCTTTGAGCTCGATCCGGCCGGGGGCCACGACGGGCAGCTTGGCGAGGGCGCGGTTCCAGCGCGGCAGATCCCCGTGCAGGTTGTCGTGCTGCCAGGCGTGCAGCTGGGCGGGCAGGGTGTGCAGCCAGTGGCTCAACCTGTTCTTGGCGATCAGTTGATAAAAATGGGCGAAATCGATCATGGCTTAGTTGGTGTCGCTGGCTTTGATGGCAATCATGGAGCCGAAGTTGAAGCACTGGAACCAGAGGTCCAGGTGGGTGAAGCCGGCGTCCCGCAGGCGCGCCTGATGGACCGCCAGGGTGTCGGTGCGCATCACGTTCTCAAGGGCGGTGCGCTTCTGGCTGATTTCCAGCTCGCTGTAGCCGTTGGCCCGTTTGAAGTCGAGGTGCAAGTCGATGAGCAGCTCGTTGACCTGCTTGTCATCGAAGCGGAACTTCTCGCTCAGGATGAGGATGCCGCCGGGGCGCAGGCCGTCAAAGATGCGCGCGATGAGGGCGGCCCGCTTCTCGGGGGCGACGAACTGCAGGGTGAAGTTGAGCACCACCACGGAGGCGTTCTCGATGGGGATGTCGCAGATGTCCGCCTCCACCAGCTCCACCGGCACCTCGGACTTGAAGCCCGAGAGGTGAGCGCGGGCCCGCTCGATCATGGGGTGGGAGAGATCCACCGCCGTGATCTGGCAGCCGGGCTGGGTGACGTGGCGGCGCATGGCCTGGGTCGCGGCGCCGAGGGAGCAGCCGAGATCGTAGAGGCGGCTCTGGGGCTGGGCGTAGCGGGCGGCCATCATGCCGATGGCGGAGATGATGTTGCTGTAACCGGGCACCGAGCGCTGGATCATGTCGGGGAAGACGTCGACGACCTGCTCGTCAAAGCAGAAGTCTCCCAGACGGGCAATGGGGGCGGCAAAAATCTGATCGTGCATGCTGACGCAACCTGACAGCCGGTGTGGTGGGCGGCTGTTTTATTCAATTGAATCTTGGGTGGACGGGCATCGAAATGGCGTCGTCACCGGTTGACGAACGGGGTGGCTTGCTCCGGGATCCTTCGGGCTGCCCCTGTTCGCAACGGGCCATGGTCCGGGCCCTCAGGGTGCCGGGCTGGGGTGGGCAACGCATTGCCATGCACCCAGGCCCGGGACCTTACTTGGGGCGCTAGTGTAGAGGAAAGGCGGGCGTTTGTCTTGACGCCAACCCCGGTGGGACCACAAAAAAAGCGGCTTTTTTTGGGGATGGAGAAGGGGCGGGGAGGGGGCCGCTCAAAAGGGCAGCACCCCCTGGCGGGCGCGATCGTTTTCTCCCGGCCAGGGGGCCATCTCCTGGCCGAGCAGGCGGCTGATCTGCCGTGCGAGTTCGGGGGCCCGGGCATTGTCGGCGGTGTGAACAAAGAGGTAGAGATCCTTGCCCTCCTGAAGCCATTGTTTCCAATGTGGCAACCATGGTGGCAAAAATGGGTGATTGTCCTCGATTTGAGGCAAACCAATCAGGCGCACCACCGGGGCACCCCCCGTGGCCAGCAGATGGACCGGCAACCTGGGTTTCTTGCCCTGGGCATCGATCATGGCGGCCGTGGTGGCGGGCACCGAGAAGAGCGGGCGGCTGTCGAGCATGATGCGATTGATGCCCCGCGCCATCAGCATCCGGTTGAGGGCCCGTTCCGCCTCCCCCTTGGCGAAGAAATCGGGGTGGCGCACCTCGAGGGCATAGGTGAAATCCTGGGGCAGCCGCGCGAAGAAGGCATCCAGACGGGCCAGCCCCTCTGGCCCGAAGCGGGCGGGCAGTTGCAGCTTGAGCAGCCCCAGCTTGTCATGCAGGGGGGCCAGCAGGCGGATGAAGGCCGTCACCTGTTTGTCCGCGCTCACCAGATCGCTCTGGTGGCTGATCTCCTTGGGAAACTTGAAGCTGAAGCGAAAGTGGTCGGGGACCGCATCGGCCCAGCGCTGCACCGTCTCCGGGGTCGGCGAGGCGTAGAAGGTGGTGTTGCCCTCCACGGAGTTGAACACCCGGGCATAGTCGGCGAGGTGCTCGGCGGGCCTGGCATTCATCCCCAGCAACTGGCCGGGCCAGGCCGGGTGTGACCACTGGGGCAGGCCCAAATAGAGGCTCATGATGGTTCCTGTCGGCAGGTTGGCGCACTTTTGCCCTCCTTTTTGCGCCAGAACAACAAAAAACAGGGTAAAGGGGGCTGCGGGCCATTTTACCCAAATGGAGGTTTTCCTCTATAATGCCAACCCTTTTGTTTGCCACATTGTCGTAATGCGCGCGACCGAGCCCCCGGGTGACGATGATCGCGGCCCGGCAGTGGCCAGACAACGACGCCAGCCGATACCCCGGCGCCCACTCGTCATCCCGGTCGGGAGCGGGGGCATGCCTGGGGCGGCGGCAAGAATCCGGCTCGGGGAGCCGGATGACCCGAGACAGATTTCAAACCGGGCAAGAAGCAGGATCTGGCCAGCTGTGAGACAGACGGTGCTTGCCAGTCGTGCCCGGCGACCCAGGATGAACCGTCTCTCTACCATTTCGAAGGAAGAAGTCCATGCGCTCTATCTATTGCGGACAGGTCAATGAGGCCCATGCCGGGCAGACCATTACATTGTGCGGTTGGGTCCATCGTCGTCGTGATCTCGGCGGCCTCATCTTTATCGACATGCGCGACCGCGAGGGCATCGTGCAGGTGTTCTTCGATCCGGACAAGCCGGACGCCTTTGCCCTGGCCTCCGAGCTGCGCGGCGAGTTCTGCATCCAGGTGACCGGCGTGGTGCGTACCCGCCCCGACTCCCAGCGCAACAGCGACATGGCCACTGGTGCCATCGAGGTGTTCGCCCACGAGCTGACCATCATCAACCGTGCCGAGCCGCTGCCCCTTGACTTCAACCAGGTCAACAGCGAAGAGGTGAGCCTCAAGTACCGCTACCTGGACCTGCGTCGTCCCGAAATGGCCAAGTACCTGAAGACCCGTGCCAAGGCCAGTGCCTTCGTGCGCCGCTTCATGGACGAGCACGGCTTCCTCGACATCGAGACCCCGATGCTGACCAAGGCGACCCCGGAAGGGGCCCGTGACTACCTGGTGCCGAGCCGCGTGCACAAGGGCAAGTTCTACGCCCTGCCGCAGTCCCCCCAGCTGTTCAAGCAGCTGCTGATGATGTCCGGCTTCGACCGCTACTACCAGATCGTCAAGTGCTTCCGCGACGAAGACCTGCGTGCCGACCGCCAGCCGGAATTCACCCAGATCGACGTGGAGACCTCCTTCATGACCGCGCCCCAGGTGCGTGAAATCATGGAAGAGATGATCCGCAAGCTCTGGCTGCACATCCTGAACGTGGACCTGGGTGACTTCCCCATCATGACCTTCGACGAAGCCATGCGCCGCTTCGGCTCCGACAAGCCGGACCTGCGCCTGCCGATGGAGCTGGTGGACGTGGCAGATCTCTTGACCGAGGTGGAGTTCGCCGTGTTCGCCGGCCCCGCCAAGGATCCGAAAGGCCGTGTGGCGGCCCTGAAGGTACCGGGCGGCGCGGAGCTGTCTCGCAAGCAGATCGACGAGTACACCAAGTTCGTCGGCATCTACGGTGCCAAGGGCCTGGCCTGGATGAAGGTCAACGAAGCCGGGAGCGGCCTCGAAGGGGTGCAGTCCCCGGTGGCCAAGTTTCTCTCTGACGCCATCGTGCGCGAGATCCTGGCCCGCACCGGCGCGATGGATGGCGACATCATCTTCTTCGGCGCCGACTCCAAGAAAGTGGTGTGCGATGCCATGGGCGCCCTGCGCCTGAAGGTGGGCCGCGATCTGGGCCTGGTGGAGAACGTCTGGAAGCCCCTGTGGGTCATCGACTTCCCCATGTTCGAAGAAGATGGCGAAGGCGGCCTGGCGGCCATGCACCACCCCTTCACCGCCCCGAGCAACCTGGGCCCGGCCGAGCTGAAAGCGAACCCGGTGGGCGCTTACGCCAACGCCTACGACATGGTGATCAACGGTTACGAAGTGGGTGGCGGCTCTGTGCGTATCCACAACAGCGAGATGCAGTCCACCGTGTTCGACATCCTGGGGATCACCCCGGACGAGCAGCGCCTGAAGTTCGGCTTCCTGCTGGATGCCCTGAAATACGGCACCCCGCCCCACGCCGGCCTGGCCTTCGGTCTGGACCGCCTCAGCATGCTGCTGACCGGCACCGACAACATCCGGGATGTCATCGCCTTCCCGAAAACCACGGCGGCCGCCTGTCTGATGACAGACGCCCCGAGCTTTGCCAACCCGGCCCAACTGGGCGAGCTGGCGATTGCGACCACCGTCAAGGGTGACGAATAAGCCGTTATCGGCAACAAAGGCCGCAGCGATGCGGCCTTTCCCGTTTCCCCCTGGGCGCAACCAGTGTTACTGAAATTTCCAACTATAACGGAGAGTCCCTATGGCAGGTCACAGTAAATGGGCCAACATCAAACACCGCAAGGCGGCGCAAGACGCCAAGCGCGGCAAGATCTTCACCAAGCTGATCCGCGAAATCACCACCTCCGCGCGTCTGGGTGATGCCGATCCTGCCAACAACCCCCGCCTGCGTGCGGCGGTGGCGGCAGCCCTGACCAGCAACATGACCCGCGACACCATCAACCGCGCCATCGCCCGTGGGGCCGGCGGCGGTGACGGTGAGCAGCTCGAGACCATCGTGTACGAAGGGTACGGCCCGGCCGGTTCCGCCGTCATGGTGGAGTGCCTGACCGACAACCGCAACCGTACCGTGGCCGAAGTGCGTCACGCCTTCAGCAAGTGCGGCGGCAACCTGGGGACCGACGGCTCCGTGGCCTATCTGTTCACCAAGAAGGGGGTGCTGACCTTCGTGGGCGCCGATGAAGACGCTCTGATGGACGCCGCGCTGGAAGCCGGTGCCGACGACGTGGTGACCGAAGAAGATGGCACCATCGAGGTCTACACCACCCCGAACGACTTCGGCACCGTGCTGGACGGTCTGGAAGCTGCCGGCTTCAAGCCCGAGAGCGCCGAAGTGACCATGATCCCCTCCACCGAGGCGGAACTGGATGCCGAGACCGCGCCCAAGCTGATGCGCCTCATCGACATGCTGGAAGATCTGGACGACGTGCAGGAGGTGTACCACAACGGCTCCATCTCCGACGAGATCGCCGCGACCCTGTGATCCCCCAGAGCAAAGGGGAGGGCGATCACAACGGTCCTCTTCCCCGGCTCCGACGAGATCGCCGCGACCCTGTGATCCCCCAGAGCAAAGGGGAGGGCGACCACAACGGTCCTCTTCCCCTGCTCCGACGAGATTGCCGCGACCCTGTAATTGTCTCTCGTGACCCTGTTCAGGTTCGCGAACACACAGGTGCGACACCTTGTTCACCTTCGCAAAAACGGCAGCCCGGGCTGCCGTTTTTTTATGTGCCAGACCGCGCACCTCCTCCTTGTGGTTCGATTTCCTCTCTTAATGTTCGCTTAAGTTTGCCGTCCTAGGATGACCCCGTATCTGGACCTCCCTGGCTCTTGTCCTGTTTATCAGGGCCAAGTGTCGGGATGGTCACCACGAAGCCTGCTGGCAGGTTGTTAGTTCCACTGGTTTGTCGGAGTCTCTCTATGCGTCTCACTCTGGGAGTGATGAAGGTCAATCTGTTGCTGGTGCTGCTGTTTGCACTGGTCTTCAACTGGCCCATTTTCCTGCACTTTTATCGCATTCTCAGCGCCCTTGAACACGTCAAGGCGGGGTTTGTCCTCTCCATTCCCCTGGTACTGGTGGCGGCCCTCAACGCGGTGTTCCTGCCCTTTACCTTCCGTTATCTGCTCAAGCCCTTTTTCGCCTTGCTCATCCTGACCGGCTCCCTGGTCAGCTACGCCATGCTCAAGTACGGGGTGATCTTCGACATGGGCATGATGCAGAACATCATCGAAACCAACAGCGGGGAGGCGGGCTCCTACCTCAACGGCTCCGTGGTGCTCTGGTTCCTGCTGACCGGCCTGCTGCCGGTGCTGGTCCTGCTGTGGGTGAAGATTGAGTATCCCCGTCCCTGGTACAAGGGGCTGGGTCTGCGCCTCGGTTCCATCGCCCTCTCCTTGCTGTTTCTGATGGGGGCTGCCGCCCTCTATTACCAGGATTACGCCTCGGTCGGGCGCAACAACAAGTCCCTCGGCAAGGAGATAGTGCCCGCCAACTATGTGCACGGGCTCTACAAGTACGCCAGGGATGTGGTCTTCGCCACTCCCATTCCCTACCAGCAGATCGGCACCGATGCCAGGGTGATCGGCCAGCATGAGAAGCCGACCCTGATGTTCCTGGTGGTGGGGGAGACGGCCCGCAGCCAGAACTACTCCCTCAACGGCTACAAGAAGGAGACCAACGGCTTCACCGAGAAGGAGGCCAATGTCGTCTCGTTCAGGAACGTGCGCTCCTGCGGCACCGCCACTGCGCTCTCCGTGCCCTGCATGTTCTCGAACATGACCCGGCGTGGCTATGACGAGGCTAGGGCCCAGTCCCAGGACGGCTTGCTGGACGTGCTGCAACATGCCGGGATCTCGGTGCTCTGGAAGGAAAACGACGGCGGCTGCAAGGGGGTGTGCAAAAACGTCCCCACCATCGAGATTGAGCCCAAGGCATTCCCCGCATACTGCTCCGGTAATGCCTGTCATGACGAGGTGCTGTTGCAGGGGCTGGATCAGCAGATCGCCGACATGCAGGGCAAGCAGGGCAGCAAGCTGGTGGCCTTCCACCTGATGGGCAGCCACGGTCCGACCTACTATCGCCGCTACCCGGCCGCCGATCGCGTCTTCCTGCCGGACTGCCCGCGCAGCGACATCGAGAACTGCAGCAACGAAGAGCTGGTGAACACCTATGACAACACCATCCGCTACACCGACAAGGTGCTGGCCCAGCTCATCGACAAGCTCAAGAGCCTGGAGAGCCAGTACAACGTGGGGCTGGTCTATCTGTCGGATCACGGTGAATCCCTCGGCGCCATGGGGCTCTATCTGCACGGCACCCCCTACAAATTCGCACCGGACGATCAGACCCGGGTGCCGCTCCTGACCTGGTTCTCTCCCCAGTTGCAGGCAGACCGTCAGCTCAATCTGGATTGCCTGCAACAGGAGGCAGCCAGCAAGCGCTTCTCCCACGACAACCTGTTTCACTCCATGCTCGGCATCATGGACGTGCAGACCCAGGTCTATGACGGCAAGCTGGATCTGTTCAAGCCGTGCCGGGCAGGGTGAACCACGGCGTCCAATTACGCCGCTACGGGGCTAATCGAACCTACGCTCTGTTCAAACCTTGTAGAGCGGGGTGAACCGGCGAAAACAGACCATAAAAAAACGGCAGCCACTGGCTGCCGTTTTCGTATCCGAAGGGGTGGGCCTACTTCTGCTCCATGATGATCTGCAGCAGATCCCCTTCCAGCAGGGAGCGCTTGACCAGGGCGAAGCCGCCGATGGTGGGCTGGTTCTGGAAGCGCGCCTTCACGATGGGCAGGCCGCGATGGAAACTTGGCAGAGACTGGTGTTCGACGCAGCGGCGGATGGCCGGGATCAGGATCTCTTCGGCGGCGGTGATTTCACCGGCGATGAGCACCTTCTGGGGGTTGAACAGGTTGACCGTGATGGCGATGGCGCGCCCCAGGTGCTCCCCCACGTTCTCGATCACGCTGCGGGCCAGCTCGTCACCGGCCACCGCCGCCTTGCACACCTCCTGGATGGTGATGTGCTTCTCTTGCAGCGAACTCAGGTGACCGCGGCTGATGAGCTCCTTCACCTTGTCGACGATGGCCTCGTTGGAGGCGATGGTCTCGAGGCAGCCGAAGTTGCCGCAGTGGCAGCGCTTGCCGAGCGGTTCGACCTGGATGTGGCCTATTTCACCGACGTTGCGGTTCTGGCCGAGAAACACCTTGCCCTTGGTGATGATGCCAGATCCCGTCCCTTGGTGGACACTCACCAGGATGGAGTCCATGCAGTCGCGGGACTCGCCGAAGAAGTGTTCGGCCAGCGCCAGCGAACGGGTGTCGTTGCCCACGTAGCAGGGGAGGTTGAAGTGGTGCTCCAGGAGCTTGGCGAGCCCCAGGTTGCGGATCTGGTAGGTGGGGGTGTAGATGACCATGCCGGATTCCGGGTTGACCAGACCCGGCATGGTCAGCGCGATGCTGATGAGGTTGCGGCTGCGATCCTGATTGGCGTCGATGAAGGCGCCAATCTCCCGCAGCAGCATGTCCACCACGGGTTGCTGCTCGATCTCGGTCACCTGGGTGATGTGTTGATCGAGCTCCTTGCCGTCGAGGTCATACAGGGAGAGCTGCAGGTAGCCGCGACCCAGCTTGGCGGACACAAACTGGAAGCGATGCTTGATGGTGGTCAGGGAGATGGCGCGGCGCCCGCCAGTGGAGGCTTGCGGCGAGGTTTCCCTGATGAGACCGTGCTCGATCAGTTGCCGGGTTATCTTGGTCACGCTGGCCGGGGCCAGCTGACTCAACTCGGCAATTTTGACCCGCGAGATGGGCCCCTGCAGGTCAATGAGGCGATAGACGACCGCACTGTTTACCTGCTTGATAAGATCTACGTTTGCTATTTGTCCGCCAGTCATAGTGTCACTGTGTTGTGTAGTGTCCGTTAACCACGGTCCCGCAGACCGCGAAGGCCTGATCAAAGACGGTGAGGTTGGCAATTTTTCCGACCTGGATACTACCGAGACGCGAGTCCCATCCAATGGCGCGAGCGGGGTAAAGGGTGGCCATTCTCAGTGCTTCGTCGAGCGGCAATCCGACCTGTTTGACCAGATTTTCCACCCCTTCGATCATGGTGAGGGCGGAGCCGCCGAGTGTACCATTCTCATCGACGCACTGACCATCGCGGAAATAGACGGTTGCGCCGCAAAAATCAAATTTCTCAAAGCCTTCCGGTGCACCTGCCGCCGCGGTGGCATCGGTGACCAGCACCAGCCGCTCCCCCAGCATCCTGTGCGCCAGGCGCACGTTGGCCCAGTGTACGTGGTGGCCGTCGACGATGATGCCCGCATAGACATCCTTGCGATCGTAGATGGCACCGACCACGCCGGGCTCGCGACCGTTCAGGGTCGGAGTCATGGCGTTGTAGAGGTGGGTGGCAAAGCGCATGCCGTTGTCAAAGCCCGCCATGGCCTGGTCGTAGTTGGCGGCGGTGTGGCCGGCGGAGACCAGGATGCCGGCTTCCACCAGACGGCGGATGTGCTCGGGCTTGTTGCGCTCCGGCGCCAGGGTGATCTTGGCGATGGCGTCCGCGTTGTCGCAGAAGAAGTCGATCATCTCGTCGGCGGGCTGGCGGATCTGTTCGGCCGGGTGGATCCCCTTGCGCTTGAGGTTGGTATAGGGCCCTTCCAGATGGACGCCAAGCACCTCGTTGGGGTGGGCGGCCATGTAGTCGCGGGTGACGGCGACGGCCTGCTTCATGTCCGCATCCGGGCTGGTGATCAGGGTCGGCAGGAAGCTGGTGGTCCCGGATTTCAGGTTGGCCGCCTGCATGGTGGCCAGGGTGTCCGTGGTGATGTGACCGTTGAACATGACGCCACCGCAGCCGTTGAGCTGCACGTCGATGAAGCCGGCGCTGAGGTTGGCGCCCTGGAGGTCAATCTGCTCGATGCCGGCGGGCAGTTCTGCCTGGCGGGAGATGGCGACAATCTTGTCGCCATCGATGACCACGCCATAACCGGTCAGCACGCAGCTGCCGGTGTAGAGAGTGCAATTAGTCAGAGCGTACATGGGGGCTCCTCAGAGGTGTTTGATGTTGTCGGCTTCCAGTTGCTGGAAGTAGCGCACCGTCTTGACCTTCAACTCCATGGTGGAAGGTTCGTCGCACACCACAATCCCTTTCGGATGCAGTTGCAGGGTGGAGATGGTCCACATGTGGTTGACGCTGCCCTCCACGGTGGCCTGCAGGGCCTGGGCCTTGGCGTGACCGACCACCAGGATCAGGATCTCTTCGGCGTCCATCAGGGTGCCGACACCCACGGTCAGGGCCAGCTTGGGCACCTGCTCCATGTCGCCGCCAAAGAAGCGGGAGTTGGCGATGCGGGTGTCTTCGGTCAGGGTCTTGACCCGGGTACGGGAAGCCAGGGAAGAGGCCGGTTCGTTGAAGGCGATGTGGCCGTCATTGCCGACGCCGCCCATGAACAGGTGGATTTTGCCGTAGGACTTGATCTTGTCTTCGTAGCGCTGGCACTCGGCCACCAGATCCTCGGCGTTGCCATTGAGGATGTTGATGTTTTCCGGGCGAATGTCCACGTGATTGAAGAAGTTGTTGTGCATGAAGCTGTGGTAGCTCTCCGGATGTTCCTTGGGCAGCCCCACGTACTCGTCCATGTTGAAGGTGACCACGTTCTGGAAGCTCACCTCGCCGGCTTTATGCAGCTCAATCAGGCGCTTGTAGGTGTTGAGCGGGGTGCCGCCAGTGGGCAGACCCAGCACGAAGGGACGCTCGGCAGTGGGTTTGAACGCATTGATGCGGTCAACGATGTAACGGGCAGACCAGAGACCCACCTGGCTGGCAGACTTCAACGGGATCAGGCGCATTCTATATACCTCAGTACGGTTGCCGCACAGGGAGTGACGGCAAGGGACCAGACACGGATTCAAGTTGTTTTATAGCGTAAATAAAGATTGCGAACTAAGCCACATCTATCGGCTACCTTTATCTCTGTTGAGTGATAATGATCACGAAAGCTGGTTTATTAATTTGCGCAGCGAAATAAAACACATAGACTGCCAATCAAGCCTTGATGGCTTATGCGTCGAACGTGATAAGCACTTAATTTCTAGAAAAACACCAACTAAGGAGAGGAACCGTGAACATTCTCGGTTATTTGCAAAAGATCGGCCGTGCCCTGATGGTGCCGGTAGCGGTATTGCCTGCCGCCGCGATCCTGATGGGGATTGGCTACTGGATTGACCCGAACGGTTGGGGTGGCGGAAGCCCTCTGGCTGCGTTTCTGATCAAGGCGGGCGCCGCCATCATCGACAGTATGCCCATTCTGTTCGCCGTCGGCGTCGCTTACGGCATGTCCAAGGATAAAGACGGTTCCGCCGCGCTGGCCGGTCTGGTCGGCTTCCTGGTGGTCACCACCCTGCTGAGCCCGGGCGCCGTGGCCCAGATCAAGGGTATCCCGGCCGACCAGGTGCCGGCAGCCTTTGCCAAGATCAGCAACCAGTTCGTCGGCATCCTGTGTGGTGTCATCGCCGCCGAGCTGTACAACCGCTTCAGCAGCGTGGAGCTGCACAAGGCGCTGGCCTTCTTCTCCGGTCGTCGTCTGGTGCCGATCGTGACCTCCGTGGTGATGATTGTCGTCTCCTTCATCCTGATGGCCGTCTGGCCGGTCATCTACGGTGGCCTGGTGAGCTTCGGTGAATCCATCGTCAGCATGGGTTCCACCGGCGCCGGCATCTATGCCTTCTTCAACCGTCTGCTGATCCCGGTCGGTCTGCACCACGCCCTGAACTCCGTGTTCTGGTTCGACGTGGCCGGCATCAACGACATCCCGAACTTCCTGGGTGGCCAATCCTCCATCGACGCCGGCAAGGCTGTCGTGGGTGTGACCGGCATGTACCAGGCCGGCTTCTTCCCCATCATGATGTTCGGTCTGCCGGGTGCCGCACTGGCCATCTACCACAGCGCGAAGAAAGAGAACAAAGAGAAGGTTGCGTCCATCATGATCGCTGCCGCCTTTGCCGCCTTCTTCACCGGGGTGACCGAGCCGCTCGAGTTCTCCTTCATGTTCGTGGCGCCGATACTGTACGTCATCCATGCCCTGCTGACCGGTATCTCCGTGTTCATCGCAGCCTCTATGCACTGGATCGCCGGTTTCGGCTTCAGCGCCGGTCTGGTGGATATGGTGCTCTCCAGCCGCAACCCGCTGGCGACCCAGTGGTACATGCTGCTGGTACAGGGTCTGGTCTTCTTCGGCCTCTACTACGTGGTCTTCCGCGCCGTGATCGCCAAGTTCAACCTGAAAACCCCGGGTCGTGAAGATGACGAAGCCGTGCCGGTACAGGCTCAAACCACCGACCGCACCGAGCTGGCCAAGCAGTATCTGGAAGTGCTGGGTGGTCAGGAGAACCTGGTGACCATCGATGCCTGCATCACCCGTCTGCGTCTGACCCTGAAAGACCGCAGCATCGTTGACGAGCGCAAGCTCAAAGCTCTGGGCGCGGCCGGTGTGGTCAAGCTCGGTGAGCAGAACCTGCAGGTGATTCTGGGCCCATTGGCCGAGATCATCGCCGGTGAGATGAAAGCCCTGCGTTAATCGAGCGACTCGCTCACCTCAAGTCTAAGTCCATTGTTGACATAACTAAGGGCCCCGCCTCGGGGCCCCATATAAAAAAAGCCAAGAAAATCCAACCTTTACTTCAAATGAGAGCAGCAGTTATGAACTTGAAACATTCTCTGTTAGCCATTGCCATGTCTACCGTTTTCGCCGGTCCCGCACTTGCAGCCGATGCTGCCAGGCAAGCGGTGGTCGACGCCCTCGCCAGCAACCTCGTCGTCAAGTACGAAGTCGTCACCAATGACGGTGCCGGCGCCGGTCTTGACTGCCAGGCGCTGGGCTCCGAGTGGGCGAGCTGCGGCGTTGCCAAGCTGCACCTGACCAATACCGGTGCCGACGTCACCTCCAAGGACTGGAGCATCTATGTCTCCTCCATCCGCCGCATCCAGCGGGTGGACAACGACCAGTTCACCATCACCCACCTGACCGGCGACCTCTATCGTTTGACGCCGACCGAGAAGTTCCAGGGCTTTGCCAAGGACGCCACGGTCGAGGTGCCCCTGGTGGTGGAATACTGGGTATTGTTTGAATCTGACATCATGCCGAACTGGTATGTCGCCAGTGAAGGGGCCGAGCCGAAAGTGCTGGCCAGCATGAGCAACATCGACGATGCCAGCACCTACGAGAAGCCGATGCCGGCCGATGGCTGGAAGCGCACCAAGGATGACAACAACATCCTGATGAACAGCGAGACCCGTTTCGCCGCGAACCAGACCAGCACCCTGCTGCCTGCCGGCAAGATTGACGACCGCATCCTGCCGAGCCCGATGAAGCAGGTGGTCAAGGCCGGCCCGCAAGTCGACTTCTCCACCATCAAGCTCAATGCCCTTGACCTGCCAAGCGATCGCGCCGAGGCCCTGAAGGCGCAACTGACCAAGCTGGGTGTTACCCTCTCCGACACCGGCTACCCGGTCACCATCAAGCTCGGCAGCAAGCTCAAGCAGGCCGAAGGCTACGACATGACCATCGGCAAGAAGGGCACCGTCATTCAGGGGCACGACGTTGACGGCGCCTTCTGGGGCGCCCAGTCCCTGATCTCTCTGCTGGGGGTTGACGACAAGCTGGTGAGCCAGATGAGCGTCGAGGATGCGCCGCGCTTTGAATACCGCGGCATGCAGACCGACGTGGCCCGTCACTTCCGAAGCCCCGAGACCATGAAGAAGCTGGTGGATCAGATGTCCGCCATGAAGCTCAACGTGCTGCACCTGGGGCTAACCAATGATGAAGGCTGGCGTCTGGAGATCCCGGGCCTGCCGGAGCTGACCGACGTCGGCAGCCAGCGTTGCCATGACGAGTCCGAAACCAAGTGCCTGATGCCGCAGCTTGGCTCCGGCCCCACCAGCGACAACCAGGGCTCCGGTTTCTACAGCAAGGCGGACTACATCGACCTGGTACGCTATGCCAAGGCCCGCGGTGTGACCGTGATCCCCGAGATCAACATGCCGGCCCACGCCCGTGCCGCCGTGGTCTCCATGGAGGCGCGCTACAAGCGTCTGATGAGCGAGGGCAAAGAAGCCGAGGCCAACCAGTTCCGTCTGACTGACCCGGCTGATACCTCCAACGTCACCTCGGTGCAGTTCTACGACAAGATGTCCTTCATCAACCCCTGCCAGCCGGGTGCCGCCACCTTCGTGGCCAAGGTGATGGACGAAGTGGCCCAGATGCACCAGGCCGCCGGCCAGCCGCTGACCGCCTGGCACTACGGTGGTGACGAGGCGAAGAACATCATGCAGGGCGGTGGTTACCAGGATCCGGCCGTCACCAAGAAAGAAGATCTGGTGGCCTGGAAGGGCAACGTCGACTCCAGCAAGCAGGACAAGCCGTTCGGCAAGTCCCCCATGTGCCAGAAGATGATCGACGATGGCAAGATCAAGGACGTGGCCGAGCTGCCGGTCTACTTTGCCAAGGAAGTGAGCGAGATGGTCAAGGGCCACGGCTTCTCCACCCTGCAGGCGTGGGAAGATGGCCTGAAGTACGCCACGGATGCCAGCGTATTCGCCACCGACAAGACCCGGGTCAACTTCTGGGAAACCCTCTACTGGGGTGGTTTCAACGAGGCGATGAAGTGGGCGCACAAGGGCTATGACGTGGTGCTCTCCAACCCGGATTACCTCTACTTCGACTTCCCGAACGAGGTACACCCGGCCGAGCGCGGCTACTACTGGGCAACCCGCTTCAACGACACCCGCAAGGTGTTCGCCTTCGCCCCGGAAAACCTGCCGCAGAACGCCGAGGCCTCGGTTGACCGCGACGGCAACGCCTTCGTGGCCAAGGGTGACCAGGATCCGGTCAAGTTCAAGGGGATCTCCGGTCAGCAATGGAGTGAAACCGTGCGCACCGATGCCCAGTACGAATACATGGTCTATCCGCGCATCTTCTCCGTGGCCGAGCGCGCCTGGCACAAGGGCGGCTTCGAGCTCGATTACGTGAAGGGTCGCGAGTTCTCCGGCACCACCAAGCACGTGAACAAGGCCACCCTGAACAAGGAGTGGAACCAGTTTGCCAACGTGCTGGGTCAGCGCGTGCTGCCCAAACTGGACCAGGCCGGGGTGGAATATCGCCTCTCCGTACCGGGTGCCAAGGTGGTGAACGGTGTGCTGGAAGCGAACGTGGATCTGCCGGGTCTGCCCATCCAGTACAGCCTGGATGGCAAGAGCTGGAGCGCCTACGACGCTGCCGCCAAGCCGACCGTGGATGGCAAGGTCTACCTGCGTACCACCAGCTTCGATGGCAAGCGCACCAGCCGCGTCACCGAGCTGAACTGATAGCTAGCCTTCAATCCATAACGCAAGGTGGGTCGCAAGACCCGCCTTTCCCAAGATCGATGGCCATCGGGTTTGGGAAAGGTTGACTCTGCGTGTGAACCTTTGTTGTGTGTGTTTTGTCTGTTTTTCATCACTTGAGACCCCGCCCCGTGCGGGGCTTTTTTTGACCAGGATCTCTGCAATTTCTCCCGTTTCGCCGTTTTTGGTGCGCCAATGACCCGAATTGGCCAAATTCAGGTTGAGGCAGGGCGCGTAATGAGGGATCATACCCGGCTTGACGGCGGGGGTATGAGGGTGCCAGCCGGCACAACGTCCGCCAGTGACGCATTTTTGAGGTGAGCCATGAGTCAGGCGAACAGCCCAACTAACTTTATTCGTCAGATCATTGATGAAGATCTGGCCAGCGGTAAGCACAGCAGCGTGCATACCCGTTTCCCGCCGGAGCCGAACGGTTATCTCCATATCGGCCACGCCAAATCCATCTGCCTGAACTTCGGCATCGCCCGCGACTATCAGGGTCAGTGCAACCTGCGTTTCGATGACACCAACCCGGCGAAGGAAGACATCGAGTTCGTGGAGTCCATCAAGCAGGACGTCCAGTGGCTGGGCTTCCAGTGGAGCGGCGAGATCTGCTACTCCTCCGACTATTTCCACAAGCTGCACGGCTACGCCATCGAGCTCATCGAGAAGGGACTGGCCTATGTGGACGAGCTCTCCCCGGAGCAGATGCGCGAATACCGCGGCACCCTGACCGCTCCTGGCAAGAACAGCCCGTTCCGCGATCGCAGCGTGGAAGAGAACCTGGCCCTGTTCGCCAAGATGAAAAACGGTGAGATGGCCGAAGGCTCCGCCTGCCTGCGCGCCAAGATCGACATGGCATCCCCCTTCATGGTGATGCGCGATCCCGTCATCTATCGCATCAAGTTTGCCCACCACCACCAGACCGGTGACGAGTGGTGCATCTACCCGATGTATGACTTCACCCACTGCATCTCGGACGCCCTTGAGGGGATCACCCACTCCCTGTGTACCCTGGAGTTCCAGGACAACCGTCGCCTGTATGACTGGGTGCTGGACAACATCAGCATCGACTGTCACCCCCGTCAGTACGAGTTTTCCCGTCTGAACCTCGAATACACCGTCATGTCCAAGCGCAAGCTGAACCTGCTGGTGACCGAGGGGCACGTGAACGGCTGGGACGATCCGCGCATGCTGACCGTCTCCGGTCTGCGCCGCCGTGGTTACACCCCGGCCTCCATCCGCGAGTTCTGCAAGCGCATCGGTGTGACCAAGCAGGACAACATCGTTGAGATGAGCATGCTGGAAGCCTGCATCCGCGACGATCTCAACGAGAACGCCCCGCGCGCCATGGCCGTGCTGCACCCGGTGAAGGTGGTGATCGAGAACCTGGCGGCGGACGAGGTGCTGACGGCGCCAGCGCACCCGAACAAGCCGGAGATGGGGACCCGTGAGCTGCATTTCTCCCGCGAAATCTTCATCGACGAGGCTGACTTCAAAGAGGAAGCCAACAAGCAGTTCAAGCGGCTGGTGCTGGGCAAGGAAGTGCGCCTGCGCAACGCCTACGTCATCAAGGCCGAGCGGGTCGAGAAGGATGCGGACGGCAAGGTCACCTGCATCTACTGCTCTTACGACCCCGAGACCCTGGGCAAGGATCCGGCGGACGGTCGCAAGGTGAAAGGGGTGATCCACTGGGTCAGCGCCACTCACTCCCTGCCGGCCGAAGTGCGTCTCTATGACCGTCTGTTCAAGGTGCCGAACCCGGGCGCCGAGGATGACTTCGAAGCGGCCCTGAATCCGGAATCCCTGGTGATCATCGAAGGGGCCCGGGTGGAGGCTTCCCTGAAGGATGCCAAGCCGGAGTTTGCCTACCAGTTCGAGCGTGAAGGTTACTTCTGCGCCGACAACAAGCTCTCCAGCGCCGAGCACCTGGTGTTCAACCGCACCGTGGCCCTGCGTGACGTCTGGGGCAAGGCCGAGGCCTGATAGAAGAGGGCAGGGGAGACCCTGCCGCTTCTGGTCCGGATTGCGGACACAAAAAAGCCAGCATCATGCTGGCTTTTTTATTGCGCCGACCCGGCCGAATCAATCGTCGTGCTTGCAGTCACCGTTGGCGCAGTGGCCATACAGGTAAAGGCTGTGGTTGGTCAGGCGGATGTTGTGCGCCTTGGCGATGTCGCGCTGGCGCTGTTCGATCACCTCGTCGGAGAACTCGATCACCTTGCCGCAGTCGAGGCAGACCAGGTGGTCGTGGTGCTCCTGGGTGGCGAGCTCGAACACCGACTTGCCCCCTTCGAAATGGTGACGGGTGACGATACCGGCATCATCAAACTGGTTGAGAACGCGATAAACGGTAGCGAGACCAATCTCCTCGCCCTGATCGATCAGCCGTTTGTACAGATCTTCCGCACTGGTGTGCTGGCAGTCCGGCTGTTGCAGGATTTCCAGGATCTTGACACGGGGCAAGGTGATCTTGAGCCCGGCCTTTTTTAACGCTTGGTTGTTGTCTGCCATTTCTATTTATTCGCATTCTCGAAGGTGTGGTTATTCTGATTGACTGCCGCTGTAATGGCAACCACGAACTCGCTTGGCCTGTCATTATAGGTCGTAGCCAAGTTAAAAATAAACCCAGCAATTCAAGGGCTTTAGATCATCAAGCCCGTCATGGGAATATTCAGGCCCGCTTGCTCGACCAGAGAATGTTGATACTATGTGACTTCTTTATAGTCTGGTCGGATGAGATCCATGGATTGGCTTTTCGGCAATGCCGCCTGGGTGCGCTGCGCCCTCAACGCCTGGCCCCCCTTCTGGGGCGCAGGCATCAAGATAGAAACCCTGAGCCCCGATTTCCGCTTCTGCCGGGTGACGCTCAAGTCCCGCTGGTGGAACAAGAATGCCAACCGGACCCAGTTCGGCGGCAGCATGTTCGCCATGACGGATCCCATCTACCCGTTGATGCTGATGGGCTATTTCAAGAACCGCTACTACGTGTGGGACAAGGCGGGCAGCATCAATTTCATCAAGCCGGGCAAGGGCAAACTGGTGGCGGAGTTCACCCTGAGCGACGCCAAGCTGGCATCGATCGTGGCGGCGACCGAGGGGGGAGAGAAGCACTTTCCCGAGTTCGAGGTGCAGGTGCAGGATGGTCAGGGCGAGCTGGTGGCCCAGGTGAAGCGCACCCTCTATGTCAGATCCAAGCCCCAGCACAGGGGTGGCTGAATGCCTGCTGCAGATGCAACAAGGGCCCCGTCGGGGCCCTTGTTGCATGAAGAGGGAGGGAGATCAGATCACTCCAGCTCGCCCAGGCACATCTCTTCGTGCAGCTGTTTGCACCAGCCCTTGACACGCTCGGCTGTCAGTTCGGGTTGGCGATCTTCGTCGATGCCCAGGCCCACGAAGTGTTTGTCATCCACGAGCGCCTTGGAGGCTTCGAACTCGTAGCTGGCGGTCGGCCAGTGGCCGATGATGATGGCGCCCTTGGCTTCGACGATGTCACGCAGGGTGCCCATGGCGTCGAGGAAGTACTCGGCATAGTCTTCCTGATCGCCGCATCCGAAGATGGCCACCAGCTTGTTGTTGAAGTCGATCTCTTCGAGTTCGGGGAAGAAGTCGTCCCAATCGGCCTGGGCTTCGCCGTAGTACCAAGTCGGGATGCCGAACATCAGCAGATCGAAGCTGTCGATATCGGCCTTGCTGCTCTTGGCAATGTCACGGACTTCAATCAGTTGTTTGCCCAGTTCTTTCTGGATCATCTTGGCGACAGCTTCGGTATTACCGGTATCGCTGCCGAAAAACAGACCTACACTAGCCATAGTGTTTCGTTACCCGTATCTGGTGTTGATGCTTGACGGTTCAGATTGCGATGCCTGCTGCATGAGCAGACTCGATCTGTTGCTTCAGGATAGATTGGATCAGCTCGGCTCGGCTGACGTTCTGTTGCAGCGCAAGTTGGTTCAGGCGCTCCAGCAACTCGGCTTCCACCTTTAACTCGACCCGTTTCAGCCCGTTCTCACGATCGCGCTTGAGCTGGTTGCGCTTGTTGATCTTGAGCTGGGTCTCGCGGGGGAGTGGATTGGTCTTTGGCCTGCCGGGGCGCTTCTCAGTTGCGAACAGATCCAGTGTTGTTCGATCAGTTTGCTGTTTGGCCATACATCACAGATGAAAAGTAGTTAGCCGATCCCTGAGCCTTCCCAGCCCATTTCGATCAGCCCCTTGGCGACAAAACCCGCGCAACCCAGAAACAGCACCAGCCAGACGATGAAGCGGCCGAAGCGGGGCACATTGCCCCGTTTGAGCACGTCCTGAATGGCCAGACCAATCAGCAGGAAGATGGCCACGAAGAACAGTTTCAGGCCCAGACTCTCGATGAGATCGATGTGTTCACTCAGCATGGATTGCGCGCACTCCTTAAGACGGGCGCACTATATCACAAAGGATTTGAAACTGTTAACCGCCTGTCGACAGGAAATCCACAACCAGTTTGTTGAACAAAACCGGCTTTTCCGCGTGCAACCAGTGGCCGGTGCCGGCGATGACGCGGGCCCTGGCGGCCGGGAACTGGGCCATCGCGGCCCCGGTGTATTCGGGCAGCATATAGTCGGAGTCGCCCCCCTTGATGAAGAGTGTCGCGCCTTCGAAGCGGCGTTCATCGTCGGGCCAGCCCATGATGTTGGCGTAGTTGCGCTCAAGGGCCGGCACGTTGAAACGCCACCCCCATCCAGACTCCCCTTTGGCGAAGGATTTGAGCAGGAACTGGCGCACCCCGGCGATCTCGATGTGCTCGGCCAGCATGGCTTCCGCCTCGCTGCGGCTCTGGGGGGGCGTGGCCAGCGTGGCATTGAGCCCGGCAAACACGTTCTTGTGGCGGGCGTGGGGATAGGCCACCGGGGCGATGTCCGCCACCACCAGCTTGCTGACCCTGTGAGGGGCCTGCTTGGCGACCTGCATGGCGACCTTGCCCCCCATGGAGTGGCCCACCAGGGCCACCTGCTCAAGTCCAAGATGGTCCAGCAGGGCCAGGATGTCCGCCGCCTGGGCCGGGTAGCTCATCTCGTCCGAGTGAAAGGAGGCGCCGTGATTGCGCAGATCGACGCTGATGACCCGGTATTGTTCGCAGAGGGGGCGCGCCAGCAGGCCGAGGTTGTCCAGGCTGCCAAAGAGGCCATGGATCAGCACGACAGTCGGGCCTTCGCCCTGATCCTTGAAGTTCAATCGTGGGTATTGTTGCAAAATGACACCTTATCGGTCGTGGGCTCTATCGCCATAATTTTTAACACACTGAAAGAAAAGGATTTCATTCCTGGTGGGGGATTTTTTTGTGGTTTTTTTTCAAAAATATCGCCCCGGGATCGGCTATCAGTGCGGGGGATCACACACTTGGCCCGTCATTATGCCGTATTCTCAAGGAGATTCATGCACATCTGTCCGCCCCTTGCTTGGGCTGCCGGGTCTGCCTATGTATAATCGCCGCATCCGAATTTCGACGAGTCCAGCGCATCCCTATGAAAACCATCGAGCTTGATGACGATCTCTACTTCTTTATCGCGAGCCAGACCCGGCACATCGGCGAGAGTGCGTCCGATATCCTGCGTCGCCTGCTGGAGCAACCCGCCCAGGCCGGCACGGCAACCGTGGCGGCCGCGCCTGCGATGCAACCGCAACCCGTGGCAGATGCCCTGGGGCTGGAGGCGTTGCTGGACTCCGGCGAGCTTCAGAAAGAAGAGAAGTCCATCAACCGCTTCATGCTGGTATTGAGCACCCTCTATCGGGACAACCCGGAAGGCTTCACCCAGGCGACCGAGATAAAAGGGCGCAAGCGCGTCTACTTCTCCCGTGACCCGGAAGCGCTGCGTGCCAGTGGCAGCACCACCAAGCCCAAGCCGGTACCGGAGACCCCGTTCTGGGTGATCACCAATACCAATACCAGCCGCAAGCAGAACATGGTGGCCCAGCTCATGAACAGCATGGGTTATGACGAGGATCTGACGGCTCGGGTGTGCGGCGCCGTTTAACCCATCAATGACTTCAGGCCTTGCCGGGCAAGGCTCAGCTCAAGGAAAACGCCATGGCACAGCATTCCCACGCCGGTCAGCCGGCTCGTCTTTGCGATCTGACCAACATTCCCCGTCTGGTCAGCGCCTACTACCTCAACAAGCCGGACATGAGCCGCCCTGAGCAGCGGGTCGCCTTCGGCACCTCCGGTCACCGCGGCAGCGCCCTGCACAGCGCCTTCACCGAATCCCACATTCTGGCGGTGACCCAGGCGCTGGTGGAGTACCGCCAGCAGGCCGGTATCACGGGGCCGCTGTTCGTCGGCATGGATACCCATGCCCTGTCCGAATCCGCCTTTGCCAGCGCGGTGGAAGTGCTGGCGGCCAACGGTGTCGAGACCCGCATTCAGGCTGGCCTCGGCTTCACGCCGACCCCGGTCATCTCCCATGCCATCCTGCGCCACAACGCAGGCAAACCCGTGGCCCAGGCGGACGGCGTGGTGATCACCCCGTCCCACAACCCGCCGGAAGATGGTGGCTTCAAATACAACCCGCCCCACGGCGGTCCTGCCGAAGGCGAGATCACCAAGTGGGTGGAGGATCGCGCCAACGCGATCCTGGAAGCGGGCCTGGCCGGCGTGAAGCGGATGCCGTTTGCCGAGGCCCTCAAGAGCCCGTTCGTGGTGGAACACGACTATGTCACCCCTTATGTGGATGATCTCGAAAACGTGCTGGATCTGGCCGCCATCAAGCAGGCTGGCATCAAGATCGGCGTGGATCCGCTGGGTGGCTCCGGCGTCGCCTACTGGGACGTCATCGCCAGGCGCTACGGTCTGGACATCGAGGTGGTGAACTACAAGGTCGATCCGACCTTCTCCTTCATGACCCTGGACAAAGACGGCAAGATCCGGATGGACTGTTCCAGCCCGTTCGCCATGGCGAGCCTGATTGCCCTGAAAGACAAGTTCGACATCGCCCTTGGCAATGACCCTGACTACGACCGTCACGGCATCGTCACCAAGGCGGGCCTGATGAATCCGAACCACTATCTGGCGGTGGCGATCCAGTATCTGTTCACCCACAGAACCGGCTGGCCCAAGGGGGCGGCCGTCGGCAAGACGCTGGTCTCCTCTTCCATGATCGACCGGGTGGCCGGCGAGATCGGTCGCACCCTCAAAGAGGTGCCGGTCGGCTTCAAGTGGTTCGTGGACGGTCTCTACAGCGGCGAGTTCGGCTTTGGCGGCGAGGAGAGCGCGGGTGCCTCCTTCCTGCGCAAGGACGGTACCGTCTGGACCACCGACAAGGATGGCTTCATCCTGGCGCTGCTGGCGGCCGAGATCCTGGCGGTGACCGGCAAGGATCCCCAGGCCCACTACGATGCGCTCGAAGCCAGATTCGGCCGCTCCAGCTACCGCCGCATCGATGCCCCGGCCAACAGCGCCCAGAAGGCGGTGCTCTCCAAGCTGGATCCGGCCCTGGTGGAAGCCTCCACCCTGGCTGGCGAGCCCATCCTCGCCAAGCTGACCAAGGCGCCGGGCAACGATGCCGCCATCGGCGGCCTGAAAGTGGTGACCGAGAACGGCTGGTTCGCGGCGCGCCCCTCCGGTACCGAGTCCATCTACAAGATCTACATGGAGAGTTTCAAGGGGGAGGCGCACCTGGACCTCATCCAGCAGGAAGCCCAGCAGATTGTCTCCGCCGCCCTGGCCAAGGCCGGCGTCTGACCCTTACGGCAACAACCCATGTGAAAGAGGAGCCCTGGTGGCTCCTCTTCTTTTTGTGTCGGGTTGACTGCGGATCAGCCGTTGTCGACGCTGCCGGTGGCGGCCTTGCGGTTCTGCCAGCGCTTGAGGAAGGAGCGGGCCGGCAGCTTCATCAGGAAGAGAGAGAGCAGGATGATGCCGATGCCGAGCCACTGACGGCCATCCAGGGTTTCTCCCACCATCAGCACACCGCAGGAGACCGCCACCATGGGGTTGGTGAGGGCCAGCATCCCCATCACCTCCGGGCCATGGCGTTTGAGTCCCCAGAGCCAGGCCCAGTAGGCCAGAGCCGTATTGAGGATCACCAGCCAGATAAGCCCGGGAGTGGCGTCAGCCCGGGGCAGGGGCATGGGGCCGGTCAGCCACCAGGCCAGCGGGATCAGCATCAGGCCGCCCAGCAGCAGCTGCCAGGCGGTCAGGGCCAGCAGATCGTCCACCGGCCAGCGTTGCATCCAGCGGCTCGACTGGCCGATGAGCAGGGTGGCGAGCAGGGCGCACGCCACGCCGACGGGATCCAGATTGGCAGAGGGATTGAGCAGCAAGAGCACCCCGACGAGCCCCATCACCCCCAGCAACAGCCACTTGATCGTCGGTCTGACACCGTCTTGCAGCCAGGCCAGCCCCATCAGGATGAGGGGCAGCGTCGCTCCCAACGTACCCGCCACGGCGCCGGGCAGGCGAAACGCCGCCACGAACAGCAGGGCGAAGAAGGCGGTGATGTTGCAAAACGCCAGCAGGAACTGCCTGCTCCAGACGAGAGGCGGCCTGCGGGGATGGAGCAACAGCAGCAGCACCCCGGCGGGGAGGGCGCGCCACACGGCCACCCAGTAGGGGGAGTAGTCGGTCAGGTAGAGACTGACGACGGCATAGGTGCTGCCCCAGAGCAGGGGGGCGAGCAGGGCGATCAGCAGTGGCATGGTTATCTCGCAACAAAGTATCTTCAAGTAAAGATACATTAGTCGCGAGTTGGTTTATTATCAAGTATCTTCATGTAAAGATAATGGAGCCCCAATGGAGAGTGATCATGTAGATCAGCTGCTGGCCCAGTGGGCCCGGCAGCGCCCGGACCTCGACTGCACCCCCATGGGGGTGCTGGGGCGGGTGGCGCGCATGGCGGCGATCGCCGGGCGCGAAGTGAACGAGACCCTCAAGGAGTGCGGTCTGCTGGGGTCTGATTTCGATATCCTGGCGACCCTGCGTCGGGCCGGCGAGTCGCTGACCCCGACCGCGCTCTACCAGTCCGCCATGCTGAGTTCAGGGGCCATGACGGCCCGGCTCGACAAGCTGGAGCAGCGTGGCCTGATAAGACGTGAAGCCTCCCCCGATGACAGGCGCAGCCTGCTGGTCTGCCTGACGGAGCCGGGGCGGGAGCTGGTTGACCATGCGGTGGAGCAGCACGTGGCGAACGAGCGTCGCCTGCTGGCCCCATTGAGCCTGGCCGAACAGGAGCAGCTGGCGGCCCTGCTCAAGCGCTGGTTGCTGGAAAACGAATAGCAAAACGGGCCCATCGGGCCCGTTTTCGTTGGCATTGAGGCTGGCTCAGTAGCCGCCTCTGGCATCCCTGACGGCAAGGCCAAGCTGCCATACCGCCATGGCGTAGTGGGTGCTGTGGTTGTAGCGGGTGATGGCGTAGAAGTTCGGCAAGCCGTACCAGTACTGGTAACCGGTGCCGACATCCAGACGCAGCAGGCTCGCCTCCTTGTGATTGCCAAGGGAGCCGGTGGGAGCCAGCCCGGCACCGCGCAGGGTGGCCACCGGGTAGCGGGTCTGGAAGCCGTGCTCATAGCCCGGCAGCTGTCCCTGGCCGCGTACTGCCACCGGCTGCCCTTTCTCCCAGCCGTGGGCCTTGAAGTAGTTGGCCACGCTGCCGATGGCATCCACCGGATCCCACAGGTTGGTGTGGCCGTTGCCGTTGAAGTCCACCGCGTAGTTGCGAAAACTCGACGGCATGAACTGGCCGTAGCCCATGGCCCCGGCATAGGAGCCCTTGGGTTCGGTGGGGTCCATCCCCTCATCCCGGGTCATCACCAGGAAGGCTTCCAGCTCGCCGGTGAAGAAGTCGGCGCGGCGCGGGTAGTCAAATGCCAGGGTCGCCAGGGCGTCGAGAATGCGGGTCTTGCCCATCACCCGACCCCAGCGGGTCTCCACCCCGATGATGCCGACGATGATCTCGGGTGGCACCCCGTAGATCTGCTGCGCCCGGTTGAGTTCACTCTCGTATTCACGCCAGAAGTTGACGCCGTTCTGTACGTTGTCCGGGGTGATGAACTTGGCGCGGTAGCGGTTCCAGGCGCCGGTCGGGCCGGTGGGCGGTCTGGTGGTGGGGGCCTGGGCGTCCATCAGCTTGATGATCCAGTCATAACGCTCGGCCTGGGCCAGTACCCGGTGCAGCTCGGCGCCGTCGAAGCCGTGCTTTTGCACCATCCGCTGCACGAAGTTGTCCACGTTGGAACGATTGGCGAAGTCCCCCTTGCTGACCCCGGGCTGGCTCACCTGCCCGTAGAAGGGTTTGCTCGGCGGCGTCTGGTTGATGAAGGCGCTGTTGGGTTGGGGTTTGACCACGGGCTTGGGCGCCGGCGTGCTGCTGCAGCCGTAGATCAGGGGAAACAGGGAGAGGACACAGACAAGGCGACGCATAGGGTTCTCGTGAGCCTGAAAAAGAGTGGCGTCATGGTAAAACATTGGCGTGCAGGCGCAAGTGCTCCGTGCCGGCGCGCCCTCCGGGATCCCGTCAGCGCAGGGTGTGGTAGCCGCTCCAGATCCGGGTCAGGGTCGTGATGGCACAGAGCAGGGCGAAACCGTAGGCCAGTGGCACGAAGGCGGCGGGCCAGAGGCACATGAGCACGAAGAGGGCGATGGTTTCGCTCCCCTCGGTAAGCCCGCCCAGATAGTAGAGGGATTTGTGGTGGTAGACGGGGCTCTCGATGCCCCGTTTGCCGGCCATGATGGCAAAGGCCAGAAAGCTCGATCCCGTGCCCATGAAGGCGAACAGCAGGGTGGCGGCGGCCAGGGAGTTGGCCGGGTCGGCGAGGGCAAAGCCCAGCACCACGGCGGCGTAGAAGATGAAATCCAGCGTGATGTCGAGAAACCCGCCGCAGTCGGTGATGCCCGTTTCCCGCGCCACGGCGCCATCCAGCCCGTCCAGCAGCCGGTTGAGCAGAATCGCCGCCAACGCCCACTGATAGCAGCCAAAGGCCAGCAGCGGCAGCGCCAGCATGCCGATGAGAAAGCCGGCGAGGCTCACCTGGTTGGCGCTCACCCCGGCCCGGCACAGGGGGCGGGCGAGCGCGGCGAGGGGGCGGCGGATAACCGGGATCAGGTGGCGATCAAACAAGGTGGTGCTCCTCTTCTGGGCTGGCTGGGGGGATCAGTTGCAAGATGGTGCCCGGCGCATCCTCTTCGTCGTGGGTCACCAGCAGGGCGGGGATGGCCTGCGTGCGCAGGCGCTCGAACACCAGGGTTCTGAATGCCGCCCGCAGCGGCTTGTCGAGGCGGGAGAAGGGTTCGTCCAGCAGCAATGCCCTGGGCTCGGCCAGCAGGGCTCGCAGCAGGCTGACGCGGGCTTTCTGGCCGCCGGAGAGCGCCCCTGGCAGCTTGTCCGCCTGAGCCTCCAGCCCGACCTCGGCCAGCGCCTCGCGGGCCCGGGTCTGCCTTGCCGCCATCCCCTTGAGATGCGCCGGCATGCCGAACATCAGATTTTCGGCCACCGTCAGGTGGGCAAACAGCAGGTCATCCTGAAACAGGATGCCGACCCCCCTCTCCTGGGGGGGCAGCGGGGTGAGGCGATGTGCGCCGAGCAGGATGTCCCCGGTCAGCCGGATGGGGCCCCCGGGTGGCAGCACTCCCGCCAGGGCCGCCAGCAGGGAGCTCTTGCCACAGCCGCTCGGTCCCATCAGGGTGAGTACCTCGCCCGGGGCCACCCTGAGGGGGGGGAGCGTCAGCAGGGGGGCACCGTCGAGGAAGAGGGTGAGTGCGGAGGTGTGCAGCATCGGGTCAGGACCTCAGGGCGGGGTTGATGCGCCGCGGCAGCCAGAGCGCCAGGGCATAGATGAAAAGGGGCAGCAGGAGTTGCAGCAGGCCGTAGAGCCCCGCCAGCCGCCGGTTGAGGCCGCTGCCGATGGCCACCGCCTCCGTGGTGATGGTGACGACCCGCCCGCCCCCGAACAGCAGGGTCGGCAGGTATTGGGCCAGGCTCACCGCCGCCCCGACACCGAAGGCGAACAACAGGGGACGGGCGAGCAGGGGACCCTTGACTCGCCACCAGGCCCCCCAGGTGCTGGCCCCGAGCGTGAGGGCCACCCGGGTGAGGCGCTCGTCGAACTGGCGATAGGGGCCGTGCAGGCAGAGATAGACGTATGGAAAGACGAAGATCAACTGGCTCCAGAGTACCCAGCCTGGGCCTATGCCAGTGAATCCCAGCCCGTCGGTCTGAAGGCGCAATCCAAACAGCAGGCTGGCCTGGGGCAGCAGCAGAGGCAGGCAGACAAGCCAGAGGGTGCGTGTGGCGCGGTGCGCAGGCAACGCCTCGAGGCAGAGCACCGCCAGCAGCAGGGAGAGCGCGGCGCAGAGCAGGGCCAGCCACAGACTCTGCCACAGCAGCGGGCCCAGGCTCGGCAGCAGAGCCAGCCAGTGGTGGCTGCTCCATTCGCTCGGCCAGAGGGTGGGAAAGGACCAGCGCCGGGTCAGGGACCAGAGCAGCAGGGCGGCGAGCACCAGCAGATTGGTCAGGAGCAGCCCCCACACGCCGATGCGGGCAATGAGTGCGGGCCAGGGCGAGGCGGGGGCGCGTCGCCCATCCAGCCAGCGTGCCTTGCCGAGGGTGAGGTGGGCCCGCTCCAGCAGCCTGAGGGCGCCAAGCAGCAGCAGGTTGAGGGCGAGCAGCAAGAGGGCGCCGCTGGCACTGGCGCCGCGCCAGGCGGGGTCGGCATCCTGATACCAGAGCCAGAGTCGCACCGCCAGGGGCGGCGGGGCATCCGGCCCCAGCAGCAGGGCGAGATCCACCACCGCCAAACCATAGGCGGCCACCGCGTAGAGGGGCAGTCGCAGGGCGGGCCAGAGGGCGGGCAGCAGCAGGCGCCACCAGATCCGGGGGGCACTGAAGCCGAGGCTGGCCCCCAGCCACTGCTGGCGCGCCACCTTGGCGGGATCCAGTGCCGCCAGCGCCATCAGCAGCAGGAAGGGAGTCTCCTTGAGGATGAGCACCACGATGAGGCCAAGCCCCCAGGGATCCTTGAGGGTTTGCCAGTCCGGGGGCAGATGGGTGAGGTCAAGCAGGGGGGCGACGAGGCGCAGCAGCCAGCCGGAGGGAGCGATCAGAAAGGCGATGCCGATGGCAAAGGCGACGTGGGGAAGCGCCAGCAGGGGGGAGAGCAGGCGGCGCAGCCAGCGCATCCAGGGACGCCCGTCCCCCTGGGCGAGAAGCAGGGCGGTGGCGCCGAGGGCCCCCAGGGTGGAGGCGCCCGCCACCCAGAGGCTCAACCCTGCGGAGTGCCAGAGTCCGGGCTGGGGGAGCAAGAGGGATAGATTGGCGGGGGCGAGCCCCTCGATGACCAGCCACAGCAGGCCCCCGGCGAGCGGGATCCCCAGCAGCAGGGCTCCCAGCATCAAAAAGGGCAAAAGGAGGAGAAGAGGGGCGCGCGCCTGCATGATGGATCAGTGGCCGTAGCGCTCGGCCCAGGCCGCTTCCAGCCGGGTCTGCCAGCTGGGGTGGGGCTCTGCCACCCCCTTGAAGCGCAATGCCGGACGGGTCTGGCCTGGCAGCGCCTCCTGGCGCAGCACGCTGGGATCCCCCCAGAAGGCGGGGTCGCTCTTGCGTGCCTGGGCGGCGGGGCTCAGCAGGAAGTTGACCACCACCTTGGCCCCGGCCCGGGCGGAGGCATTGAAGGGGATGGCGAGGAAATGGCTGTTGGTGAGCGCCCCTTTTTCCATGGCGATGGCATGGACGGTGGGGGGCAGGGTGCCGTTTTGCACCGAACTCTGGGCTTCCCCCGGGTTGAAGCTGATAGCCATGGCCAGCTCGCCGTCATCGAGCAACTGCCTGGTCTCGGCGGCGCCGGTGGGGAAGAGCCTGCCCTTTCGCCAGAGCGCGGGGTGAAGCTGGTCGAGCCAGGCCCAGAGAGGGGCGGTGACGCGGAGGAAGTCGGCATCGGTCGCCTCCCGATAGAGGGGCACCGGATCCGGTGTCAGCTCCAGCAGGATCTGCTTGAGAAAGCTAGAGCCGTGAAACTGGGGAGGCTTGGGGTAGGTGAAGCGGCCGGGGTGAGCCTTGGTCCAGGCAAGCAGGGCGGCCGCCGAGGTGGGAGGAACGTCTACCTGGTCGCCATCCACCATCAGATTGAGCTGGCCTATGCCCCAGGGGGCCTCCAGCCCCTCGACCGGCACGGTGAAGTCCTCACTCACCGGCAGGGCGGTGTCCACCAGGGCCATGTTGGGCAGCTCGTCGGTAAAGGGGGCCCCCAGCAGCCCCTGCTCCTTGAGCGCCTTGAAGTTCTCGCCGTTGACCCAGAGCAGGTCGATGGGGCCGTTCGACGTCTTGCCAGCCTGCTTGCCGGCCAGCAACTGGCTCACGCTCTGGGCGATGTCATCCACCTTCACCTGCACCAGCTCGACCTGGTACTGGCGAGCGATCTCCTGCCCCGCCCACACCAGATAGGCGTTGATCTCGGGGCTGCCCCCCCAGGCGTTGAAGTAGACGGTCTGCCCCCTGGCGGCCAGCAGGGTCTGCTGCCACGACGCGTCATTGGCGTGGAGCGGGGAGGCAAGCAGCAGGGGGACTGCGGCCATCAGGGGACGGAGCAGGGCGCGAAGTCGGGTCGTGAACATGATGGTTGCCTCGTCAGAGTCAGGCGCCGCGGCGCCAGCGGTGATAACGGGCCAGCAGCGCCAGCAGGCGCCCGGGCTGGCGGGCACGGCGCCAGGCGCCAGCCACGTACTTGTTCCCCTCCATCAAGGTGGGGTAGGGGTGAACGGTGGCGAGGATCTTGCCAAGTCCCAGGCGGTGGCGCATGGCGAGGGCAAACTCGGCGATCCGCTCGCCGGCGTGAGCACCCACTATGGTGGCCCCGAGTATCCTGTCACGGCCCGGCACCGTCAGCACCTCGACGAAGCCCCCTGACTCGCCGTCGGCGATGGCTCTGTCCAGCTCGGCCATCTCGAAGCGGGTCGACTCGAAGGGGATGCCTCGGGCCCGAGCCTCTTTCTGGTTGAGGCCGACCCTGGCTATCTCCGGACTGGTATAGGTGGCTGCCGGCATGACCCTGTAGTCTGCCCGAAAGCGCCTGAACTGGCCAAAGAGGGCGTTGATGGCGGCATACCAGGCCTGATGGGCGGCAAAATGGGTGAACTGGTAGGGGCCGGCAACGTCCCCCACCGCCAGGATGCTGGGGTAGTTGGTGGCGAGGAAGCCGTCGATGGCCAGGGTGCCGCCGGGGGCCAGTTCAACCCCCAGCGCCTCCAGCCCGAAACCGCTCACGTTGGCCTCCCGGCCAAGGGCCAGCAGCAGCTGGTCCCCCTCAACCACCAGCGTCTCGTCCCCCCGGCGCAGGTGCAGCCGGATGGGCAGGTTGGTGCCTTTACCGTCCATATACCCGGCCGAGGTAGCCTGCCAGCCGAGGTGCAGGGTGACGCCGTCGTGCTCCAGCTGCGCGGCCAGGGCCCCGGCGACGTCCCTATCTTCCCGGGGCAGCAGCTGAGGGCCTTGCTCCACCAGGGTGACGGGGATATCGAGCAGGGCCAGGCTCTGGGCCAGCTCGCAGCCGATGGGGCCCCCTCCCAGCACCAGCAGATGGCGGGGGGGCTCACGCAGTCGCTGCCAGAGGGTGTCGGAGGTGAGGTAGGGAACCCTGTCCAGCCCCGGCAGTGCGGGCACCCGGGGGCGGGCGCCGGTGGCGATCACGATATGACGGCTGGTCAGGCGCTTGCCGTTGACCTCCACCTCCCAGGGGGAGGTGATTCGCGCCCGCCCCTGGATGCACTCCACCCCAAGTCCTTCATAGCGCGCCACCGAGTCGTGGGGTTCGACCTCCTCGATGACCCGGGCGACCCGCGCCATCACGGCGGCGAAGTCGGCGCGGCTCTGGCTCGGGGTAAAACCAAGCTCTGTGGCCTTGCGCTGTTCAAAGGCGAAGCGGGCGCTTCGGATCAGCGCCTTGGAGGGGACGCAGCCGGTATGGAGGCAATCCCCCCCCATCCTGTGCTGCTCGATGAGGGCCACTCTGGCTTTCACCGCGGCGGCGATGTAGCTGGTGACCAGACCTCCGGCGCCGGCGCCTATCACCAGCAGGTTGTAGTCAAAGCGCGCAGGCTTGCGGTAGGGGGCGTGCAACCGGTAGAGGGCGAGACGGCGCTGCAAGGCACGCATCAGCCAGGGCATCAGGCCGAGCAGGGTCAGGGCGGCCAGCAGGCCGGGGGAGAAGAGGTTGCCTGTGCTGGTGAGGGTAGCCAGCTCGCTCCCCGCCAGCACGTAGACGAGGGTGCCCGGCAGCATGCCGAGCTGGCTGACCCAGTAGTAGGTGCTGACTCTGATGGGGGTGAGCCCCATCACCAGGTTGACCAGAAAGAAGGGGAAGAGGGGGATGAGGCGCAGGCTCAGCAAATAGAAGGCCCCCTCCTTTTGCATGCCGGCCTGAACGCTCGCCAGCTTGTCGCCAAAGCGTGTCTCGACCCAGTCCCGCAGCAGGAAGCGGGCGCTGAGAAAGGCCAGGGTGGCGCCAAGGGAGCTGGCAAAGGAGACCAGCAAGAGCCCCCACAGGATGCCGAAGACGGCGCTGCCCGCCAGGGTGAGCAGGGCCGCCCCCGGCAGGGAGAGGGCGGTGGTGAGCACATAGAGCACCAGAAACAGCAGGCTGGCCGCGACAACATGGCGGTCGACCCAAAGGGCCAGGCGCTCCTGATGAGCCTGCAACTGGGTGAGGCTCAGATAGTGGTCAAGGTCGAGGGCAAAGAAGGTGCCGACCAGGGCCCCCATCGCCAGCAACAGCAGCAGGCGTGCCCGGTTCATCCCTGCCCCTTGTCGAGGGGGCGCTCGGGTTGCACCGGCAACTGGCAGAACCCCTGGGGAGCGATGTCGAGAGCGGCATTGAACTTGGCGGACATGTTCTGGAAGGCGATGAGGCCGGTGAGCTCCACCAGGGCGTCGTCATCGAACCAGGGCTTGAGGCGGGCGGCCTGCTCGTCGCTCACGCCATCCAGCCCGGTCATGGCCTCGGCATAGTCCAGCACGGCCCGTTCCCGCTCGTCGAACAAGGGGCTGTCGCGCCACCGGGCCAGCGCCTCCACCTTGTCGCTGGAGCCTGCCCGCTTGACGAGGGTCATGGCGTTGATGTCGACACAGAAACGACACCAGTTGAGCTGGGAGACTCGCACCGTCACCAGGGAGCGCAGCACGGGGTCGATGGGGGAGCGCTTGCGGTTGATGACGCCGTAGAGGGTGGCGACCGCGGCGAACAGCCTGGGGGAGCGCCCCCAGCACTTGCCCGGGATCAGCACCTGACCGTAGTTGCGTTTCTGCAGCCAGAAGAAGGGGCGGATGAACCAGGCGTAGGCCCGGTCCGGTTTGACCTCAATGCGCATCTTGTTCCTCTTTGAGCTTCTCCATCTTGGGCTTGTAGGCCCCGCCCAGGCGCTCGTTCAACCGATTCAGGAAATCGATGATCCGTGCCCGGTTGACCCCCAGATCGCTGCGCCCCTGGCGCGAGGCGGAGCGCATGTCGATACGGGTCTCTTTGGGCCCGGCAAAGACCCGCAGGGCCACGTCATCCTGAAACCCGAACCAGCCGGTGGTGACGACGGCATCGATACCCTCGCTGCCCGGATGAACCTGCCAGCCCAGCTCCGTCATCAGTTCCTCGGCTTCCGCGAGCACTTCGACCGGGGATGCCCGGGTATAGAGAGGACCGGGGTTGCCTGGAAATACTTGCAGGGGCGGGGGGGAGACCGGGAGATCCTCCTGGCTTCTGAGCTGCTCGGCCCACTGGAGCCGTGGCGGATGGTAGGGATCCGTGCTGACGTCGTTGGTGAGGGGGGAGCGCAGCGCCTGGACGAGAAACAGCAGGGGCAACAGCAGGGGAGTTATGCCCCAGATATCCGGCCAGAGGTTGGTGGTGCGGCGATAACGCCAGGGCAGGCGCAGCAGCAGCACGAGGCTGAGGAGGGCGCTGGCGAGACAGAGGATGAAGCCGAGCCACCAGGGCCAGAGATGGGCGCGGCTGCCAAGGGCCCCGCAAAGGGGCAATAGCCAGGTCAGCAGCGGCCACCACAAAGAGCTGTGCATATGAGGGATCCACGGGACAGGATGGAACTATGCCCAGAAGGATAAACTTAATTGCCTGATAACGTTAGTAAATGATCATCAATCCCGGGCGTGCGGCTCAGAGAGCCGATGGCCTCGTTGCCCTGGATCAGTTGCGATAGAGCACCTTGATGAGGTGGAAGCCGAACTTGGTGCGCACCGGCCCCAGCACGGTCAGCAGCTCCCCCTTGAACACGGCATCGTCGAAGGACTTGACCATGTCCCCCTTGGAGAACTCCCCCAGATCGCCGCCACGCTTGCCGGAAGGGCAGGTTGAGAAACGCTTGGCCATCTGGCTGAAATCGGCGCCCTTGGCGAGCTTCTCCTTGATCTCCAGACACTGTTTCTCGGTCTTGACCAGGATGTGCTGGGCACAGGCTTTTTTCATCGGAATGCTCCTCGGCGAGGGGAAAGGGGGCACAAGATTACTGCAATTGCGCCTCCACGTCAGCCCCTCGGGCGCGAGACCCGGCTCCGGGGGCCGGTGGCCAGGGGGACCCTGGCCCGGGATTGCCAGAGGATCTCCAGCCCCAGCAGGGCATAGAGGCTCCAGATGGCCAGGGGGTTGAGCCAGTTGCCCCCCATCTGCAGGGTGGCCAGGGCTGCGCTCACCAGCAGCAGAACTATGCCGGGCAGGCGCCAGTGGGCAGACAGGGGAGCGAGCAGGGCCATGCCCAGCAGCAGGGCCAGGCCAAAGGGCAGATTGAGCGCGGTGAAGGCGAGGGCCTGCTGGCCGTTCATGCCGGTCAGCAGGGCCAGCAGGGCGCTGCAGCAGGCCAGGAAGGTGATGAACTCGATTCGGTCGGCGATGTAGTCAGCCAGTTGTTCGCTACGTAGGTGCATGGGGTCTCTCCTGCGATGATTGGGATCAGTGTGGGACAGGCAGGAGCGCAGGGGCAGCGGGATAAATCGATTGAATTGAACGAAGCTTTAGTGCCATCTATTCAAGTGATTGATTTAAACTTATTTTCCTGTTCAATAGCAGGCAGGATGGGGAAGAGAGCGCGGAGCAAGTCGAGGGGGACGGGTTGACGAAACCCGCCGGATGCGGGGTGTCCGACAAGGGGTGTCGCGACGAGCCGGACCCTGCTGCCAGCCCAAGGCCGCCAGGGGAGATCCGGCGTGGCGGGGTCGGTGGTGGCATTTTGTTCGCCCCTTGCCCGGATTGTGCGCAGTTTGGCTCCTTACACACGGCTGGCTCCTTGCAGGGCCGAAGCGATCCCCGCACCGGGGGTGGCAGAGCGGCACGCAAAGGGGCCCCGAGCGTGGGATTTCGGCGTCGCGATTATGCTAGGATGAGCGGCACTCGCCCGGGATGAGTCTCGGTATCGTACTAAATAACACAATCTTTAAATCATGTTATTCGGGGAAACTGACGTTTGACAGGATGCTATCCTACTTTTCTCACCGGGAGCACTTCATCCGGGCGATCCCGTCGCCCCGGGCCCGGTCTCTTGCTGCTCGCCCTCGCCCTCGCTCTCTGGCTGATGGCGATGCCCGCCATGGCGGCCAAGTTGACCTACCAGATCAAGGGGGTCAGGGGAGAGCAGAAAGACAACGTCGAGGCCTACCTCAACGCCCTGCCCGTCTACCAGGAACGCCAGTACCGCCCCGCCCGCGCCAAGATCACCGAGAGCGTACAGAAGGCGCTGCAGGTCTATGGCTACTACCAGCCCAAGATCACCCTGAACCGCGACAAGAAGGCGCCCGCCAAGGTGGTGATCGAGATTGAGCGGGGGGAACCCGTGATCATCTCGCGCCTCGACATCCTGCTGGAAGGGGATGCGGGGAGCGACGAGGTGTACAGCGAGCTGCTGGACAAGCTGCCCCTCAAGGAGGGAGATCCCCTCAACCACGGCAAATATGAATCCATCAAGGCGGATCTCGGCAGTCTGGGGCTGGCCCGCGGCTATTTTGACGCCAAGATCAGCAAGAGCCAGGTCAAGGTTTTCCCGGAACAGGGCAAGGCGGAGATCTACATCCTGTTTCGCTCCGGCCCGCGCTACCATTTCGGCGAGATCCGCTATGACGCGACGCCGGAGGCACTGCACCTTATTCGCCCGCTCATCAACATCAAGAGCGGCGACCCCTATCTGGCGATCCGTCTGGCGGGGATGTCCCAGGATGTCTCTTCCACCAAGCTGTTCAAGCAGGTGGACATCAAACCCCTGATCAGCCAGGCCGAGGGCAACCGGGTGCCGGTGCAGGTGACCCTCTCCAACCGGGTCGATCACGAGATTGAGACCGGTATCGGTTATGCCACGGACGTGGGGCCGCGCCTGAGTGCCACCTGGGAGAAACCCTGGGTGAACCGCTATGGTCACCGCCTCTCCAGCACCGCCAAGATCTCGGCGCCGGAAGCGGAGCTCAGCTTCGACTACCAGATCCCGGTGGGCAACCCGCTACGGGATTACTACTCCCTGCAGGCGGGCTATCAATACACCGACAACAACGACACCCGCTCCGATCTGGCCACCTTCGGGGTGCACCGCTGGACACGCCGACCGGAGAGCTGGGACAGAGACGTCTTTGTGCGCCTGGAGAACGAGCGCTACGTCCAGGGTCAGGACGAGGGGAACAGCCTGCTGCTGATCCCCGGCGTCTCCTGGTCACGGCTGCGGGTGCGCGGCGGTCTGGTGCCGGATTGGGGGGATCGCCAGCAACTGACGATGGAGTTCTCGAGCCCCTACTGGGGGTCCGATATCAGCTTCATGCGGGTGTGGGGGCGCAGCAAGTGGCTGCGCACCCTGGGCGAAGATCACCGTTTCCTGATGCGGGCCGAACAGGGGGCCATCGTCGGGGATGATTTCTCCCTGGTCCCCCCCTCCCTGCGCTTCTTCACCGGCGGCGATCAGACGGTCCGGGGTTACGGTTACGAGACCATTTCGCCACGGGGGGACGATGGCAAGCTGACCGGCGGGCGCTACGCAAGCGTCGGCAGCCTGGAGTACAACTACCGCTTCAGCGAGAAGTGGCTCGGCGCCCTGTTCGTGGACGCCGGGACCGCCACCGTCGACTACAGCGAGGCCTGGAAGATAGGCACCGGGGTCGGGGTGCGCTGGGTCACCCCCATCGGTCAGGTCAGGCTCGATCTGGCGGTGGGCATCTCCGAGGAGGACAAGCCGCTGCGGCTGCACTTCGCGCTGGGGCCGGAACTATGACCCGGCAACCAGGCGCACATCCTCTTCTTTCTCTTTTCTGGCCGCTGCGGCTGCTTTCCTTGCAGGGGTCTGCATCGTGATCTGGGTAAAACGCATTTTCTTGTGGCTCATGGGCCTCTTCTTCCTGCTGCTCATCGGCGTCAGCCTGCTGGGCTTCACCCATCAGGGCAACAAGTGGCTGTGGCAACAGGCCAGAGCCGCGCTGCCCTCCCTCAAGGGGGAGCTGGTGGCGGGGCAACTCGGGTATGGCTGGACCTTCGAAGGGGTTGGCTGGCGGGACGAGCTGGTGGATGTCACCGTGGAGCGGGCCGTGCTGGACTGGGATCTGGGCAAGCTCCTGCAGGGCAAGCTCTGGATCAAGTCTCTGGCGGTGACTCGCCCCGTTGTCCGGGTGGCGGAGTCCGAGCCGGTGCCGGAAGAGCCGTCGGAGCCCTTCGTCTGGCATCCGTTGCCGCTCAAAATCCAGGTCGACAGCCTCAAGGTTGCCGATCTCGATGTGGCGGTGCCCGGCGTGACGATCACCCTCAAGGATCTGGACATTGGCGCCGCCCTGGATCGCGCCGGGCTCATCGTGCGCGGCCCCGTGCTCGATGGCCTGAACGTGGTGGTGGCACCGTCCCCGGCGGAGGCGGCCAGTGACAAGGGCGCCAAACCGGCGGATGAGAAAAGCGCCACCCTGGCGGCCGGCGAGGGCAAGGCTGCCCCCGGTGACAAGATGCAGGCCGCAAGCAAGCCCGAGCCCATGGTGCTGCCGGCGGTGCGACTGCCTTTCCCCATCCAGCTGGAGGGGCTGAAAGCCACGGCGTTCCGTTATCAGCAAGGTGAGCTGGTGGAGGGGCTAGACAACCTCTTGCTGTCGGCCACCGCCGAGGAGGAGCGCATCGACATCCGGGAGCTCTCCTTGCGCCATGCCATGGCGGATCTGACCTTGAGTGGTCAGGTGCGCCTGCACGAGGATTACCCCCTCGCCCTGACTCTGGATGCCAAGGCGCGTCAAGGGCTGCTGGACGGGGAGCTCAAGGGGGAGCAGGTCAATCTCGTCCTGGACGGTTCTGTGGGCAAGCTTGGGCTGGCACTCAAGGCCAAGGGGCCGGTGGGCGCCAATCTCAAAGGATCCCTCGCGGCCCTCGACCCGGATCTGCCCTTCGATCTGGCGCTGGACTGGAAGAGCCTCTCCTGGCCCCTGCACAAGCCCGCCAAGGATGAGCCCAGCTATCGGCTGGACAAGGGCACCCTGAGCGCCAAGGGCAAGCTCTCCGGTTACCAGTTTGCGCTCAACACCGCCGGCAAGGGGACCGATGTGCCCCCCTTCAAGGTGGCGCTCTCGGGCAAGGGGGATCTCAACCAGCTGAGCCGCATCGAGCTGCTGCTGGGGGCCCTCAAGGGGGAGCTCAAGGTCGACGGCAAGCTGGCCTGGAGCAAGGGGGTCCAGTGGCAGGGGACGACCGAATTCAAGGGGATCAACCCGGCGGAGCTGGTGCCCGAGATCAAGGGGGTACTGGCGGGCAAGATCACCAGTCGCTTCGATCTGGATGAGGCGGGCCACTGGCAGCTGGCCCTGCCCGAGCTCAAGGTGGATGGCAAGCTCAACCAGTATCCCCTGGCCTTGCAGGGCAGGCTCAGCGGCAACGACAAGATGGAGTGGACCATCCCGGCCCTGGCGCTGCAAAGCGGCCCAAACCGGCTGCAGGCCAAAGGCTCGCTCACGACCCAGGCCTGGAAGCTGGATGCGGATCTGGATGCGCCCAAGCTTGGGGGTATCTACCCGGGTCTGGGAGGGGACATCAAGGGCCAGGTGCGCGTCACCGGCAACCAGCAGGCGCCGCGCGTGAATGCCGATCTGGTGTCGGGCCGACTCGCCTACGCGGGCACCGTCCTCAAGGAGACCGTCATCAAGGCCAACGCCCTGGTCGGGGAGAAGCCCGCCGGTGAGGTGGCGGTGACGGTGGCGAGCCTGGCGCAGGGGGAGACCAAGCTCTCGCAAATCGCCCTGAACCTGAGCGGCGATCTCGAGCGCCACGGGCTCACCTTGACCATGAAGGGGGATCCCCTGGCGGCAGACCTCAGCCTGAATGGCAGCCTGCGCGGTGACCACTGGCGTGGCGCCCTTGCCGAGCTGAAGCTCAAGACCCCCCTCAAGCGCTGGGCGCTGACCGCCCCCTGGTCTCTGGACCTGGATCTGCCGAAACAGCAGTTGACCATGGGGGATCTCTGCCTCGCGTCCCAGAAGGCCAGTCTCTGCGTCAAGGGGAGCCGGATAGCCCAGTCCCAGGGCAATCTGGAATTTGCCCTGAACGAATTTGATCTCAAGCGGCTGCGCCCCTGGTTGCCGGACAATTTCCGCTGGCAGGCGGTGCTGTCGGCCGACGGGCGCGCCAGCTGGCGCGGCAACCAGCCGACCCTGCACGCCACCGTGCTCACCACGCCTGGGACCTTCGTCGCCGACGAACTCAAGACCGACTACCAGCGCCTCGAGCTCGGGATCGATTTCGAGCGCCAGCAGGCCGCCATCCGGGTCGATTTCGCTTCCGAGCAGATCGGCAACATCGACACCGATCTGCTGATCCGGGATCCCGCTGGCCGCGGCAACCTCGGCGGTCAACTCAGGTTTGACGATCTGAAGCTGGCGACCTTTGCGCCTCTCATTCCCGAAGTGCGCTCCCTGCAAGGGGTCATCTCGGCGGATGCCCGCTTCGACGGTACCCTGGCTGCCCCCCTGCTGTATGGCGAGCTGAACCTGAAGGAGGGGGAGGTTCAGACCCACTCCGACATGGTGACCCTCTCCAAGCTGGTGACCCGCCTCAAGATAGAAGGCAACCGGGCCGAACTCGACGGCTCCATGATGGTGGGCAAGGGCCCCCTGGTGCTGGGGGGCTGGCTGAGCTGGGCCCAGCAGCCGGTGACCGGCAGCCTCACCATTCAGGGCAAGGAGCTGGAGGCCCAGTACCCGGGCATGGGCCGGGTCAGGGTGACCCCTGACATCGCCATCTCTCTCGGGGAGGAGACCAGGGTGACCGGTCAGGTGGACATCCCCTGGTCGCGCATCCTGGTCAAGAGCCTGCCAGACAGCGCGGTAGCGGTCTCCGATGACGTCACCGTCATCTACGACGATCTGCCGCCGGTCCCCAAGGCGGCACCGCTGCCCATGGAGATCAGGCTCGCCATCCGGCTCGGGGACGACGTCCGCCTCGAAGCCATGGGACTCAAGACCAAGGTGGGAGGGGCCCTCAACATTCGCCAGGATCCCTCCAAGCCGCTCTCGGGCAACGGGCAACTGGAGCTCAGGGACGGGCGCTTCAAGGCCTATGGCCAGAACCTCATCATCAAGGAGGGGCGGATCCTCTTCTCCGGCCCCATCGATCAGCCCTATCTCAACATCGAGACCTATCGGGATCCGGATACCATCGAGGACAACGTGACCGTCGGGGTGCGGGTGACGGGGCTGGCTGCCAAGCCGAAGATCACCGTCTATTCCGAGCCGCAGATGGCGCAGTCCGAACAGCTCTCCTATCTGTTGCGGGGCAAGGGATTGCAGACCAGCGGCGAGGATGGCGGCTTCAACGGCCTGCTGGTGGCGGGGGCCGTGAGCCAGGCGAGCGGCGTGGTCTCCAGCATCGGGGAGTCCCTCGGCATGAGCGACGTGGCCCTCGATACCGCAGGCAGTGGTGATGACACCCAGGTGACCCTGTCGGCCTACCTGCTGCCCGGCTTGCAGTTCCAGTACGGGGTCGGGGTGTTCAGCCCCATCGCCGAATTCAAGCTGCGCTACGAGCTGATGCCAAGGCTCTATCTGCAGGCCATGAGCGGGGTGGCCCAGGCGGTGGATATCTTCTATCGCTTCACCCTGTAAGGGGGCGCGGATGACAAGACAGATACCTGGGGGGACGCTTATCCCCCTCTGCCCGACCTGCTGATGACAGCTGTCGCCAGCAGGTTCGGGGTGAGAGCGTGCATATATTGACGGGAGGCCTGGCCTCCCGTTATTTTTGTAGAAGAAGGGGATTTGTGGAAGGCAGAAAAGCGAAAACCCGGCACAAGGCCGGGTTCTCTGAAAGATGGTGGAGGGAGAAGGATTCGAACCTTCGAAGGCAGAGCCGTCAGATTTACAGTCTGATCCCTTTGGCCGCTCGGGAACCCCTCCACGGGGCATGACCTGATTGTGCGCACTTGAATGGTGGAGGGAGAAGGATTCGAACCTTCGAAGGCAGAGCCGTCAGATTTACAGTCTGATCCCTTTGGCCGCTCGGGAACCCCTCCCCAAGTGCGAGGCGCATACTAACAGATCTGTCGCGCTTGTGAACCCCTCTGCCGGGATTTTTAATGCTTAAAGGATCGGGTTGATGGCCGATAAGCAATGAAACCTTCATTTCCAAGATTTATCTCATGCTGCCCAGTGCGATTCGTGACCGCTTGCTCGTGGATGAGGCCCAGTTGGGCCAACGGCTCAACCAGGATCTCCGTGCGGGGGACCGTGCCGACTTCAGGCTGCATCTGGCGCTGCTGACTGATGCAGTGGAAGAGCAGCCCTGGTTTGATGCCCCGCCCAAGCCTGCGTCGGGTGAGCTGGATTGGCGCTCCCGTTTCGGTCTGATGCCCCGGGCATCCCTGCAAGGCGGGGTGGAAGAGAGCGATGCCACCAGCCTCAACGAGCGTCTGCAACAGGGCGGGTGCATGACGGATGTGAGACTCTGGCTGGCGCTGCGCTCCCCGCCACTGGTGAGCCGAACGCCCGCGCTGGATCCCGCGGTGTACGACAACCTCTCGGCACTGGGTCGCGAGCGCTGGCAGGCCCGACCTATGGGCGCTGACCCCAGGGAGGAGGCTCCGCTGATGATGCTGCCGCTGCTCGATGAGCTTGCGCAAGGGGTGGATGCCAGGCTGCGCTGGCTGGGGTGACGGTACGGTAGAATGCAAAAAGGCGGGATAACCCGCCTTTTGCTTTATGAATGGTGAACCTTGTCAGGCGTCTGCTTCGTCCGGTTGGGGCACTTCCTTGCCGGCGGCACGACGGGCGATGGGTTTTTCCGTGTGACGGTTGAGCTGGCGTTCCAGCTTCTGGCCCAGGTCCGTGATGGCGGCATAGATATCCTCGTGCTCTGCTTGCGCAAACAGTTTGCCGTTGGGAATGCCGATAGTGGCTTCGACGATATACATCAAACGCTCTTTGGAGATGATCACATGGGGTGTGATAAGAGGCACCTGAAGACGCTCGAGCTTTTCAAAACGGGATTCAATGCGCTCGCGGATGGCTGGGGTGATGTCGATGATTTTACTGGTCATTTCGATTTTCATAATGGCCCCCTTCGGGTCGTCTTGCTTGTGTCTTCACCTCCAGATTACCCATGTCGCCAAATCAAAATGTGATCTGTGTCACGAAAAATGCCCTTGGGAATCCCGCTGTCCATAAATTGTGAGCTTTTCCCGTTTCATGCCAAAAACCGCTTGAGCTCAGTGAAACAGGCAGGCAGTATCAGCAAATAGGATCGTTTCTGTCCCCCCTCGGCAGCGCCTTGTGTCGACCCGATGTTTGGTTTTTGCCGCATAGTCTCGAATTTTCTCCACCCACATCGCCTCATCGCATCGCAACATCATTGCCATGCGCCGGTGGAGATATGCGCGCAAACGGATATGCTTTTCTGCAGGAGTCGGGGTGGATAACGTGGTTGTAGTGGTTGGAGTCGTAGATGAAGCAGCAAGCCACCCAGATGATGTGGTTTTATGATCGGCAGCATGGGCAATGGAGCCTGTCTGATCATGTCTCTTGTGAACCCTGGGCAGGGGAGGAAGCCCACCCCTGGGCCACCCAACTTGAGCGGGAAGATGAAGCGGGTTTCGCCGATTTTCTTGCAAGACTCCACGATTCCGGCCAGCCTGGCCAGTTCATCGGTCACCTGCGCGATGAGGACGGCAAGGTACACCACGCGCTCTGGTACGGTCAGTATGTGCCTGCACAGGGGCTCTGTTGTGGCTGGCTTGCCCCCCTCGAAATGATGCATCGCGAGATGGATCGCGCCGACTCCCCTGCAGGCGTGACACCGCCGCTTCCCATGTTGCAGGCCCCCTTGCTGGCCAAGCTGGCGCAGGCGCTCTCCGCCAAGACGGGGCTCGATTTTTGCCAGACCCTGGTCAACGAACTGGCCCATATCCTGGGAGCCACTGCCGTCTGGCTGACGGAGCGGGTCGGTCTCGACAGGCTGAGAGTGCTGGCGAGCCACGGCATCGACGTCAAGGAGTATGCCCTCTGTGACATGCCCTGCCAGCAACTCTATCGCCAGGGGCCCTCCAGCTCGGTCCCCGTGAGTGAACCCCTGACCGAGTATCCCGACCTGCCCCCGGGCCAGCACTATTACGCCCAGCCGCTGCTCGATCGCAACGGTCAGATCCTGGGCCATCTCGCCCTGCTGTTCCCGAGCCAGACCCGGACCACGGATCTGGACTCCGTCCTGACCATCTTCTCGGTGCGCATGGTGGCCGAGCTGGAGCGCCTGCAGAGCGACGCCCTGATGCGGCTGTCTGCGGTGGCCTTTGAAACTCACGAAGGGATCATCATCACGGATCCCGAGTTCAAGATCCTGCGGGTCAATTACGCCTTCAGCCAGATCACCGGCTTTGACAACCAGGGGGTGATTGGTCTGCACCTTGGCAACGATCTCTGGTCGGGGCTGGGAGGGCTGGGTTACGAGCTCAACGCCCTGGATCGCTGGCAGGGGGAAACCCTGCGCCTGCACGCCGACGGTCACGCCTATCCCCAGTGGGAGATCGTCACGCCGGTGCAGGATGAGAAGGGGGGGATCAGCCACTATGTCATCTTCTTCGAGGATATTTCCGAGCGCAAGGCGGCGGAGCGCCGCATCCAGGATCTCGCCTTCTATGACGAGCTGACAGGCCTGCCCAATCGTCGTCAGCTGCACGAAACCCTGACCCAGGCGTTCACCGATGCAAATCGCAGTCACCTCATAGGGGCCCTGCTGTTCATCGATCTCGACCACTTCAAGACCATCAATGATTCCCTGGGTCACGCCACCGGCGACTGGCTGCTCAAGGAGGTGGCCAGCCGTCTCAAGCGGCTGGTGCGCCAGGGGGATTGTTTGGCCCGTCTCGGCGGCGACGAGTTCGTGTTGTTGCTGCCAGCGCTCTCCATCAGCCCGCCCCAGGCGGAGATGCAGGCTGACCTCATAGCGGAGCGGCTGATCGGGGAGATCGCCGCCCCCTATGATTTCAGAGGCCAGGTGCTGCACATCGGCGCCAGTGTCGGCATCACCCTCTTCCCCGGTCGGGAGCAGGAGGCGGGGGATCTGCTCAAGCAGGCTGACACCGCCATGTATCAGGCGAAATCGGCGGGCCGCAAGACCCGGCGCTTCTTCGATGCCTCCATGCAGTTGCAGGCCGACCGGCGTCTGCACATTCACAACGAGCTGCGCAGTGCCCTCGACAATGGGGAACTGACTCTCCACTACCAGCCCCAGCACATGGTGGCGGGGGGGGAGATCATTGGTGTCGAGGCACTGATCCGCTGGCAACCCCCCGGGCGTGCTCTAGTGTCGCCTGCCGAGTTCATCCCCATTGCCGAGGAAACGGATCTCATTGTCGACATCGGCAACTGGGTATTGCACGAAGCCTGTACCCAGTACGTCTCCTGGGAGGAGAGCGGGATCCACGTCCCCCAGCTGTCGGTCAACGTGAGTGCCAAACAGTTCCATGCTCCCGACTTTGTCGATCGCATTCACGACGTGCTGGCGGCCACCGGCATGGATCCCGCCTGCCTGAACCTGGAGATCACCGAGTCGGTGGTGCTGGGTCATGCGGAAGACACCATCAGCAAGATGGCGGAGCTCAAGACCCTGGGCATCAGCTTTGCCATCGATGACTTCGGGGCGGGATACTCTTCCCTGAGCTACCTCAAGCGGCTGCCGACGGACGAGCTCAAGATCGACCGCTCTTTCATCCAGGACATTCCCAAGGATGGTGACAACATGGCCATCGTCGAGGCCGTGATCGCCATGGCCCGCCACATGGGGTTCAACGTGACGGCGGAGGGGGTGGAGTCCCGCCAGCAGCTGGAGTTTCTGCAGGCACAGGGCTGCCATTTCTTCCAGGGATACCTCGCCTCCAAGCCGCTCCCTGTTCCCTACCTTGAACGCTATGTCAGCCGTCAGGTACGCGGTGATCGCCCCGTCTGCACCGATAAAAATAGGTTCATCGCGGCTTTCCGGGGAAGGCCGCCTTGATTTTCAGAAAAAAGTATTCTGAGTCCCTAAATCCATATGCCATGCGCTTTATCACTTTGATCTTGTTGTTCACCC